>CAMBYJ010000129.1 GCA_945872015.1 Chitinophaga pinensis
TTAATGGACAAATAGAGCAAACTATTTTATTCTTTAGAGGCTTTTGAAGCTGCTCTTCCTTTGTTCACAATAAAAACTCCTACGAGTGTAATTCCTATTGCAATTAATGTCTTTACACTAATAGGCTCATTAAGTATTACAAGTCCTAGCCATATTGCAACAATCGGATTTACATAGGCATATACGGAGACAATTGTTGCTGGCAATCTGTCCATAGCGTAAACGAACAAGCTATATCCTAAAATTGATCCTGCAACTACGAGGTAAAATAAGGCATACCATCCTGTTGGGTCAAAAGTGATTTTCTTTCCTTCTCCTATCAATAACCCTAATACGGTTGTTATGGAACCACAAATCATCATTTGTAATCCCGCATTTAAAACAGAATTAATTTTTACCGGAAACTTTTTCATGTACACAGACCCTAATGCACCGTTTATTAATCCAACAAAAAGTAATACAAAGCCTAAGAAATAAGCGCCATTGCTTAACAAATAAAGTTGCTCGTAAAAGATTAACCATTGTCCTACAAAGCCAATCAGAATACCAATTAAGGATAAATTAGAAATGCGCTCTTCTGGATTCCATACGCGCGTGATTAAAACAATCCAGATTGGAAACGAAGAATTTACCAATGCAGCCATACCACTTGTTACAGATTGTTCTGCAAGGACTAAAAACAAGTTACCGCCAACAAAGATGAATAGCCCTGTTACAATAATGTGTTTAAGTTCTTGAAGTGTGGGCCATATAACTTCTTTTTTGAAGTAAAACCAAAGTAAGATGGCAAGTCCTGATATCATATAACGAATACCAGAAAATAAAAACGGAGGAAAACTTTTTACACCAATTCGTATAGCAAGATAGGTTGTTCCCCAAAGGAAACACAAGGCCAGTAATGCTAAATATGGATTTCGGTTTTGCAAAATGAACTATGAAAAAGTTTGCAAATCAAACAGACGTTTGTAATAACCATTCTTGTTTAATAACTCTTGATGTGTGCCTCGTTCAACAATTTCTCCGCTTTGCATTACAATGATTTCATCGGCATGTACTATTGTAGATAAACGATGTGCAATAACCAGCGTTGTTCTTTGCTTCATCAGATTAATCAATGCTTCTTGTACCAGTCTTTCTGATTCAGTATCCAATGCAGATGTTGCTTCATCAAGAATTAAAATTGGAGGATTTTTTAATACAGCACGTGCTATGCTTAATCGCTGACGTTGACCACCACTTAGCTTACTTCCTCTATCGCCAATACTTGTTTGATATCCATCACCCATTGCCGTAATAAAGTCGTTAGCATTCGCAATTTTAGCTGCAGCAATTACATCTTCTTCTGTTGCGTTTTCCATCCCGAAGGCAATGTTGTTAAATACCGTATCGTTGAATAAAATAGATTCTTGCGTAACAATTCCCATTAACCCTCTTAAATCTGAAACGCGCATATCTTTAATATTCACTCCGTCGATGGTGATTTTGCCACTATCAACATCATAATAACGGGGAAGCATATCCGCTAATGTAGTTTTACCACTCCCAGATTGACCTACTAAAGCAACCGTTTTTCCTTTTGGAATTTCTAATGAAATATTTTTTAATACGGATTTTCCATCTTCTTTGATGTAAGAAAAACTAATTCCATCGAAATGTATTTTATCAGAAAACGGTTTTGCTTCTGCAGGATGTTCAGGGTCTTTTACTAATACTTCCGCATCTAATATTTTATAAATTCTTTCAGAAGAGGCTAATCCTTTTTGAATATTATACCATGCTGTTGTTAAACTTTTTGCAGGAGTAATTACTTGAGAAAAAATAGCAATGAAGGCAATGAACTCGCTTGGCTCTAATTTGGTCTCACTTCCTAAAACAAGCAATCCTCCAAAGTACATAACCACTGTCATAACAACCGTTCCTAAAAACTCACTTACGGGTGAAGCTAAATCACGGCGGCGACCAATTTTATTCATCAAACCATAATGCTGGTTGTTTAAGCCACCAAATTTTTTAGAGGCTGATTTTTCTGCAGTAAAGGCATGAATAATTCTTAATCCCCCAAGCGTCTCTTCGATATTACTTAACAACTCTCCCATTTTTTCCTGGGCTTGAATCGATTTCTTCTTTAAGCTCTTTCCAATGCGTCCAATAATTAATCCTGCAATAGGAAGCAATACCAATACAAATGTGGTGAGCTCTGAACTCATGGTGAACATGGTAATCAGAAATACAATGATGTTTAATGGTTCACGAAATGCCGCTTCTAAAGAATTCATAATTCCCCACTCTACTTCTTGCACATCGCTGGTCATGCGCGCCATCATATCTCCTTTGCGCTCATCGGTGAAATAGCCAATAGGTAAGCTTAAAATTTTATGATAAACATCTTTGCGAATATCTCTGACAACACCATTACGAATGGGAACTAAAAAATACATTGCTAGGTAGCGAGTCAGGTTCTTTAGAAAAAACATGATAACCACAAGCATACTAATCAGCATTAACGCTTTTAGTTGCCCATGCTCAACAATATAATTTCCGAGATAATAGTTGAAATTATTTAAAAGACTTTTGGCACTTATCGTCCAAGGCATTAACGTGTAATTTCTATTCTGACTAAAAAGAACATTCAGAAAGGGAATTATCATCGTGAGTGAAAAAAGCGAAAAGAAAACAGTCATGATATTAAACAAGACCGATAATGATGCTTGCGCTTTATAAGGCTTGATAAATCGTAGTAAACGAATATAGTTTTTCACCCGCCAAAGATAGAGAAGTTAATTTATTTCGCGACAGTAAGCGCCTATAATTACTCACGTAATTTATTTATCTTCGTCGTCATTAAGCAAAGTACATTATGCAATACGATCCAATAAAAAGAAGCCTAGGGAATGTGTTCAATAAAACACCGTTTTTAAGAAAGATGTTTTATGGTCTTTTGGACTTATTATTACTCAGAGCTTGGCATGTGCATAAGGAGCTGAAGCAATGGCAACGTGGTGCTAAAGCAGATGCACAGATTCTTGATGCAGGCGCGGGATATGGTCAGCATTCGTATTGGTTGAATGCCCGATTACCAAAGTCGACCATTCTGGCAATGGATGTTAAGGAAGAACAGGTGGAGGATTGTAATCAGTTTTTTAAATCGATTGGATCTGGTGAGCAAGTGAAATTTGTGGTAGGTGATTTAACACAATTTGAGCATCCGAATAAATATGATCTGGCAATATCAGTTGATGTAATGGAGCATATCTTAGAAGATGTTCAAGTATTTAAAAACATCTATGCATCGCTTAAGCAAGGTGGTATGTTGTTAATCTCTACACCAAGTGATCAAGGTGGTTCAGATGTGCATGGCGATGGTGAAGCTTCATTTATTGAAGAGCATGTACGCGATGGATATAACATCAAAGAAATAGAAGATAAGCTTCGTTCAGCAGGATTTTCAAAAGTTGAAGCAAGATATCAGTATGGTACTCCCGGAAAAATCAGCTGGCGTTTATCAATGAAATATCCTATTCTCATGTTAGGAGTAACAAAATTGTTTTTTATCATTCTTCCTGTTTATTACATCATCACGTATCCGATTGCTTATCTCTTGAATTGGTGCGATGTAATGTTTACTCATAAAACAGGAACAGGATTGATCGTGAAAGCCTGGAAATAAGCTCAAGCAATGAAAGTAGGACTAGCCTGGAAAATCGCACGACGATATTTTGCTGCCAAGCGGTCACACCATCTTATCAATATTATTAGTAAAATCAGTGTTGCTGGCGTATGTGTTGGCACCATGGGATTAATCATTGTGCTATCCGTCTTCAATGGCTTTGGTAATCTGGTTTTAAACATGTACGATAGTTTTGATCCAGACATTGTTATCACTCCTGCAAAGGGAAAGTTTTTTAATCCTGAAGAAGCTCATATAGATAAAATAAAGGCGCTCTCTTCGGTTAGCGTTACTACGTACACGTTAGAAGAAAATGTATTGCTGCGTTATAAGGAGCGACAGTTCATTGCAACCCTGAAAGGTGTTTCGTCAACTTATTTTCAGAGCAGTGATCTACAAACAAAAATTATCGATGGTAGTCCGATATTACGACATGGCGACTTAAACTTTATGATTCCAGGTGCTGGTATTGCTTATTCGCTCGGATTAAAATTAAATGATCCGGTATCGAGGATAAATGTTTATTTACCGAAGAAAGGAATCGATCCATCGTCCGCATTAATGAACCCTGATGAAGCCTTTTCGCAAAGGACTATTGCAGCATCGGCAGTATTTTCGGTGCAACAGGATTTTGATAATAAGTTTGCTATTGTTCCTATTGATTTTATCAGAGAAATGATGGGCGAAGAAAAGAAAATATCATCGATAGAAATAAAACTAAAAAAAGGTGTTGACCAACAAACAGCGGCGCAAGAAATTCAGCAATTGACAGGAGCAAAATTTAAAGTAAAAGATAGATTCCAGCAGCATGATTTCTTATATAAGATTTTAAAGTCGGAAAAGGCAGGCGTGTATCTGATTATGTGTTTTATTTTGCTCATCGCAACGTTTAATGTCTTTGGTTCGCTTACAATGTTAATCATCGATAAAAAGAAAGATATTTTATCCCTTATAAATATGGGTGCTTCTGTGAGCTTTATAAAAAAAGTGTTTTTTATTGAAGGACTTCTCATTTCTGTTTTTGGTGCTGGCATAGGAATGTTGCTAGGGGGAGGAATTTGTTTTGCGCAACAACGATTTGAAATTATTAAACTTGGCGATGCAGAAAATTTCGTTACCAATAGTTATCCTGTTGCTATGCAACTCAACGATTTCATTTTGGTAGCTGTCATTGTTTTATCAATTGGAAGTCTTGCAGCATTTGTTACTTCACGATTGATAGTTAAGCGACAACTTGAGAATACAATCATCTGATTTAATTCATTAATTTTAACTTTTGCAGATAACATATGAACGGAAATATAGCAGCGAAAAATTCACCGCCTGTTGATCAGATAGGAATAGATGAAAGAATAGATCGATTAACAAAACGATCAATTAAAAACGAGAGTAAAAAAGATGCTTTGTTAATGGCCATTAGCATGATGGATTTAACAACGTTAGATGCGAAAGATACACCTGGAAAAGTGCGACAACTTTGTGCAAAGGCATTACGTCCGCATGATAAGTTAAGTTACGTGCCTCCTGTTGCTGCAGTATGTGTTTATCCGAATATGGTAGCTATTGCAAAAAAAGAATTGGAAGGTTCCAAAGTAAAAGTTGCATCGGTAGCTACAGCCTTTCCAAGTGGAATGAGCACGAAGAAAATTAAAATCGATGAAACAAAATTCGCAGTGAATGAAGGTGCCGATGAAATCGATATGGTTATTTCTCGAGGTAAATTTTTAGCAGGCGAATACAATTTTGTGTTTGATGAAATAGCTGCGATAAAAGAAGCTTGTGGTGACGCTCATTTAAAAGTGATTTTAGAAACAGGCGAATTATCTACGCTGGATAATGTTCGTAAAGCATCGGATATAGCCATGTATGCAGGTGCTGACTTTATAAAAACATCTACAGGAAAAATACAACCTGCGGCTACCCTACCCGTTACATTAGTAATGTTTGAAGCTATTAAAGATTTTTATTTTAATGAGGGTAAGATGATAGGTATGAAGCCTGCTGGCGGAATAGCTACAGCTAAAATCGCAATGCAATATTTAGTTGTATTACGTGAAACATTAGGCGAAGCATGGATGAATCCTGATTGGTTTCGTTTCGGAGCAAGCTCATTAGCAAAC
>CAMBYJ010000130.1 GCA_945872015.1 Chitinophaga pinensis
GTTGAAATCAAAACCTGAATACAAGCAAGCTTTCCGTCCTCGTCAGGATCGCACTGAGCGCCAGGATAGAGCACCAAGAAATAATGAGCAGAAAGGGGGTAATGATGATTCAAGAAATCTTAAATCGAAAATGGAAAAGCTAAGCTCGGAAGTTCAATTGCTTGAAAATAACCTTGGTTTCTTTGCTAATTCTAAAAATGCGAATGCTTTAAAAGAAGAGTATGAGCAGAAGATTCAAAAAGCAAAAGAGGAAATTGCTAAGATTAAATCGAAAATGAACGAACTAAGAAATATTTAAGCAATTATAATAAGATTGTAAAATAGCCCTATAGCATATGCTGTAGGGCTATTATTTTATGGGGATAAAGTCGCTAAATTTTGTAAATTAGCCACCTCAAAACATAAGATTCCCCCCTTACTATGAAAAAGTTCTTGTTAATTGCAGCTCTTTTAACCTCAGGATTATTAAGAAATGCTAGTGCACAATTGTCTCACGATAAATGCCATGCGGAAATAATGTTTCAGGAGGCAGCAGCCAAAGACCCTAAAGTGCTTCAAAATCGTGAAGCTCTTGAACGGTTTACCGAAGAGTATATCAATAGTGGATCAGCTTCACGTGCTTCAAGCGTTTTAAAAGTGATTCCTGTTGTTGTTCACGTAATTCATTATGGCGGAGCTGAAAATATCAGCAAAGCTCAAATTGATGATCAGTTACGTACTCTTAACGAAGATTTTCAACGTTTAAATCCGGATACAGTAAATACACCAGCTGCATTTGTACCGGTTGCAGGTAATGCGGGTGTAGAATTTCGTTTGGCTCAAATTGATCCTGATGGAAATTGTACTGATGGGATAACAAGAATTTATTCACCTCTGACCTACAATGCTCGTAACAATGTAAAATCATTGCAAAGCTGGCCACGTCAGAAATATTTAAACATTTGGGTTGTAAATAGTATTGCTAATGTGAATGGTTCTCCAGGAATGGTAATCGGATTTGCTCAGTTTCCTGGTGGAGCTGACTCAACGGATGGTGTTGTGATTAAGCATGATTATATGGGTTCTATTGGTACAGCTGCAAATTCGCAAAATGCAGGTCGTACTGCGACGCATGAAGTAGGTCATTGGTTAAATTTACGTCATATCTGGGGAGATGCTACTTGCGGGAATGATTTTGTATCCGATACTCCAACTCAAAACGCTGCCAACTTATCAAATTGTCCAGCTTGGCCAAGTATTTCTGCTTGCTCAGGAAATGCTCCGAACGGTGATATGTTTACGAACTATATGGATTATACGAATGGTCCATGTCAGAATATGTTTTCTGCAGGTCAGGCTACAAGGATGCTAACTACTTTGAATTCCAATATTAGTGGTAGAAATAATTTATGGTCAGCTTCTAATCTTGCTGCAACAGGAACTAGCGGTACTCCAGCACCGTTATGCGCACCTATAGCTGACTTTATTCCAAAACCAATATTGATTTGTGAAGGTGGAAGCGTTCAATTTAATGATGGATCATGGGGTGGAGAAGTTGCTTCACGTACTTGGACATTTAACGGAGGTACACCAGCAACAGATACTGCTGCAAATCCAATGGTAATGTATACAACACCTGGTGTTTATGATGTTACATTAACGGTTAATAATGCTACAGGAAGTAATTCAAAAACAATTGCAGGAAGAGTTGTTGTTAGTTCTTCGAACGTTACAAGCTTAATTCCATTTAATGAAGGGTTTGAAAATGGCACATGGCCGTTTAACGATTATTATGAATACAATGCAAATGGAGGAAATACTTGGGAAACAACAACCGTTGCTAAGTCGCAAGGAACTAAGTCGCTTTATATTTATAATTTTCTTAGTGCAAGTACAGGATACCAATCTAATGATAAAGGTCCTGATGAATTTGTTACTCCTGCATTTAACTTAACAGGTGTTACAGCTGCAAATATGACGTTTGATTTAGCATGTGCATTACGCGATTCGACTACCGATAAATTAGCAGTAGCATATTCATTTAATTGTGGTCAAACGTGGACAGTTCGTTATACGCGTCAGGGAGTTCCGTTACAAACTACAACAGGTTTTGTAAATGGTAATTTTATACCAACAGCTGCACAATGGAGAACAGAGACTGTAAATTTTGGAAATACAATTAACAACAAATCGAATGTTCGTTTCCGTTTTGAGTTTACGCATGAGTCTTCAAATAATATTTACATTGATAATATTAACTTGAACGGAACTATATCAAGCGTGAATGAAATTAATGCATCTTCTGCTGATATGAATATTTATCCGAATCCATCAAAAGGAATTACCTATGTTGACTTTACAATGGCAGCTGCAGGTGATGTTCAAATTGATGTTACGGATATTGAAGGAAGAGTTGTTTCTACGTTCAGCGACTTTTTACCAGAAGGAGATCATCAGTATACGATGAACAATGATTTGGTAAGCGGTGTTTATATGGTGCGCTTAACCTTCGGAAATAATTCAATAACGAAAAAAGCAATAATAAAATAATTAAATCGATAAACGTTTAGAATCCCTCGTGGTTATATTACTACGGGGGATTTATTTAGATACATAAAACTATGAGAAAAGTATTACTACCATTATTCGCACTGTTGTTTTCAGCTGTTGTTTCAAATGCACAAAGTCCAGTCTATCGGACATGCGATACTGATGTAATGTGGAAAGAAGCTGTTGAGGCTGATCCTGATGCTGCGTTGCGAAGAGCAGGTCTTCCACTTTCAGGCGCACGAAAACTTCCAGGTACAAAAGTAGTTTCACCAACGGGATTTGTACAATACAAAATTCCGGTTGTGTTTCATGTGATGCATACATACGGGCCGGAAAATATTAGTAAAGCACAAATTTTAGATGCGGTAAATAGTTTGAATTTAGCATTTCAAAAATTGAATGCTGATACAGGAGATGTAATTCCTCTTTTTCAATCCATTTTTGCAAATGCCGAAATAGGATTCGAACTGGCCAACATTGATCCCGATGGAAATTGTACAGACGGTATTACAAGAACATATACGAAGTTTACAAATGCAGCTAATGATAATGTTAAAACATTAGTTGGTTGGCCTTGCGAAAAGTATTTAAATATCTGGGTAGTTAAGAATATTGCAAGTGGTGCAGCAGGGTATGCTTATTATCCCGGCATTTCATCAAATATTGACGGTATCGTAATGCGTCATGATTACACCGGAAGTTTCGGAACCTCTAATAATTCTAACTACACCGAACGATCATTATCGCATGAGGTAGGACATTGGTTAAACTTACCTCATACATGGGGTTCAACTAATAATCCAGGTTTAGCAAGTAACTGCGGTACCGATGATGGCATTGGTGATACACCGAATACAATTGGAGTTGCAAATTTTTCATGTAATACTGCGCAAAACACCTGTGGTCAAATCGACAATGTTCAAAATTATATGGATTATGCGAGTTGTCATTTGATGTTTACCGAAGGACAAAAAGATGAGATGCATGTTGCATTACAATCTTCGCCAGGTGGTAGAGACAATTTAAGTACACAAGCAAATTTACTTGCAACAGGAACTGAAAGCGGACATTTACTTACACCATGTGCACCAAAGGCAGATTTTGCAGTTGAGAAAAATTATATCTGCGTTGGTAATACACTAACGTTTAATGATAAATCATGGAATGGCGATGTATCAAGTCGTACATGGTATTTCGCTGGTGGAACTCCAGCTACTGACACATCAGCATCTCCATCTATATTTTATAATACTCCTGGTGTATATGATGTGAAGTTAGTTGTTACAAATAGTCTTGGTACCGATTCACTTGTACGTATTGCACATGTAAATGTATTGTCTAATCCAGGGACAGCATTAATTCCTTTTTCAGAGGGATTTGAAGCATTAACTTTTGCTGGTAGTGATTGGGAAATTGTTAATCAGAATAATAATAACACTTGGGCAATTACATCGCTTGCAGCTGCTACAGGAACAAAGTCTGCTCGTGTAGATAACATGACAGGTAACTCATCAGGAAGTGTGGATGAGTTATTATCCCCAATTTATAATTTCACGAATTACAATCAAGTACAGTTTAGTTTTAAAGTTGCATTCGCTTCTCGTAGTATGTCTGATACATCTGAACTACGTGTTTACTTTAGTACGAATTGCGGCGATACATGGTCGCAGCGTTATTTTAAAAGAGGTTCGTCTCTAGCAACTGCCAATGCACAAGTGAGTCCGTTTGTACCTAACGCATCACAATGGAGAACAGAAGTTGTTAGTCTTTCATCAAGTACCTTTACTAATAAACCAAGTGTTAGAGCACGAATTGAATATGTTAACTACCTTGGAAATAATATTTACATCGACGATATTAATATTTCAGGAAACTATACAGGAATTAATGATGATTTAGAAAGTGCTTATTCATTTAGTGTATTCCCTAATCCTGCATCTGATGTTGCTAATATCAAATTTGATTTGCCTAAAAATCAAGATGTAAAAATTGATTTGTACGATGTAACAGGAAGGTTAATTAAAAATATTGTTAATCAGAATTTAAGTGTAGGGGAACATCAATTAACAATTAATAATAGTGACCTTAATGGCGTTTACCTTTTAAGATGTTTCTTTGATAATCAGCAATACACTAATCAAATTTCATTTATAAAATAATTTCGTATAGTCATGGCCGATAGTTTTACTTTTAAGACGACCTACGTAGTTTATGCATCTCCAAAGGAAGTATTTGAAGCATTAACAGATTCTGGAATTATTGCTGCATGGGGTGGTGGTATCAGCGTTGTTGAAAATCAAGTTGGCGGCCACTTCGAATGGTTTGATGGGGATGTGGAAGGAGAGGTTACAGCATTTGTTCCAGAACAGGAGTTGGGTTTTAGTTGGAAGCCTGTTGAATGGAGTAAGAGCACTAAGCCTTCTCAAGTCAATATTAAATTGAAGACACATTCGGCTGGAACTGATGTAGTACTTATTCATACGGACTTCCCTTCGCAGGATATTGCAGACAGAAGTGGAAATGGCTGGATTGATTTTGTATTAGATCCGCTCAACGATTACTTCGTTACACAAAAAGAATTCAAACAATCATAATTATAGGAAAGTCCACTTCGGTGGGCTTTTTTACTTATTAGCTAAACCATTATTGAAGGGAAATTGTTAAATTTAATCATTACTCTACTATCTTTGTATCAATGAAAAATACCTTAGAAGGATTATACAGCCATAGCTTAACTAATTACCAGCGACTTTTAACTCGAGAAGTTAAAATCGGCGATTTATTGCTCGGAAATAATCATCCAATACGCGTTCAAAGTATGACAACTACTGATACGATGGATACCATTGCAACAGTAGAGCAATCAATAAGAATGATTGAAGCAGGTTGCGAACTTGTGCGTATTACTGCCCCAAGCATTAATGAAGCAAAGAATCTGGAAAATATCAAAGCAGAACTTCGTAAAAGAGGATATACAACACCGTTAGTAGCCGATATTCACTTCACGCCTAACGCAGCGGAAGTGGCAGCAAGGATAGTGGAGAAGGTTCGTATTAACCCAGGTAATTTTGCAGATAAAAAGAAGTTTGAAGAAATTGAATATACCGATAATGCATATAATGCAGAACTTGATCGTATTCGCGAGCGCTTTATTCCGTTGGTGAAGATTTGTAAAGAGTACGGTACAGCAATGCGCATCGGCACTAATCATGGTTCATTGAGTGATCGTATTATGAGT
>CAMBYJ010000131.1 GCA_945872015.1 Chitinophaga pinensis
AAATACAACTTGTATTATATAGAAACCTGGGGCAACACCTGGGCGGAGTATGGTGGAAATGCTGCGTTAAATGAATGGGGACAATTATGGAGCTACATTCAAAATAATAGTATGGCCAACCCTACTAATTATAATTATGTGATGAATCGTTATGATGCAACAAGCCTTGTAGATTATATCATTACAAATGCCGTTACTGTTTGTTCTGATTGGTTAAATTATAATACTGGATGGTGGCGCGGATTAGATTCAACGCAACAACATTTAAAATGGGGATATATCCTTTGGGATAACGATGCCACCTTTGGTCATTATATAAACTATACTGGCATTCCTAATACTAGCTACACGGCTGATCCATGCGATGTAGAAGGACTTACAGGATTTTCAGATCCAGAAGGACATATTCGAGTGTTAAATCGTTTACGACAAAATCCTGCGTTCAACCAATATTATATTTCACGTATGGCCGATTTATGGAACACCGTTTTTAGTTGTGATAATATGCTTGCACAGCTTGATAGCATACGAGCTAAACTCACACCTGAAATGGCAGCACATAGCACACGCTGGAATGGCACATTTACAGAGTGGAATCAGAATATGGATACGCTACGTGCTTTTATTGCTAACCGTTGTAATTATATGCCAAGTGGAATGATTGGTTGCTATGGATTAACAGGTCCTTATAACATTACTCTAAATGCAGATCCAGCCAACTTCGGAAAAGTACGATTCAATACCATTGTGCATGATCAGTTTCCGTGGTCAGGATCATACTTTGGAGGAATGGATAATATTTTTGAAGCCATGCCAGATACTTTACGTTCATTTATTAATTGGACATCCAACTCTCAGGCATTTCAACCGAACGATAGCACTGCATTAGTAAAAGTAAATTTAAATAGTAATGATTCAATTGTTGCACATTTTGATTATGCAACTGCTGTTTATGGTATGAATCAAACAGAACCGAAAGCAAGTGCTTATCCAACAGTAGTAGATGAATTTACACAATTAGATTTTAGTTTACCTGAAGTGTCAACCGTTGATATTCAATTAGTGGATATCAATGGAAAAATTATTAGTGTATTTGCGAAGGGCGAACAAATGCAACGCGGCTTTCACAGCATGCAATTATCGATACCTTCGGGAAGTTTAGAAGCAGGAATTTATTTATTACAACTTCGCGCTGGAAGTTATGGCAAATCGTTTAAGTTGATTATTGCGAATAAATAAAGTTGCTATTTTACTTCGGAAAGTGATTTAAAAAGCTCGGGGAATTTCATTACTGGTATTGATCCGATTTGCATCGCAAAATATCCGAAAGGGATTTCTTTTTCTTTCGACATTATTTGTAATTGATACCAACCAGGTTTAAAATTCTTATCGGTTATTCTGATTGTTGGATTACTCCTTTCCTTGAATTTCAAAGGAGTTTCATCTGTTAACTGAATAACGATTGTATCAGCATTATTGATCTCAATTCTATTTAAAGCAATTGAAGCATTGAATCCTTTTGATTTAGGCGCATTGGCATTTTCAAATAAATAAGTTACCTGATCACCTTTATTAGGAGAAAACGATTCAGGCAATGGAGATATAAACCGAAGTCCTAATTCTTGCAAAGGATATTCAACAAAAAAATAAAGCGAGAATGCAAATTGCTCTTCTACTTTATAGATTGTCACATTACTCGAATCGAAATAATCAAATTGCGTTTGTGCTTTTTCATAAGGTACTGCCTGCTGAATTGCAGGATATCCTCGAGTGCCGGTGATACTTAAAAAGGGATTGGTGCGCTGGGCGAATAAATTTGGGACAAAATTTAAAAGTATAAGTAATACTAAAAATAATTTTCTCATACTTTAAAACGATAAATCGTTTGATAAATTTTACAACGACTTCTTCACAAACTTCCACGAGTACACTCCATTCACTTTTTGTAATCCCCAGTAGTCGAATGAACCGTTAGAACGATCGCCATTTGCATTAAGACTGATAGAGCCAGTTGCACCATTGAACTGTGCTGATTGTGCCACGAATGAATTGCGAAGGTTAGCTGCATCTGCTGGAACACCATTGTTCGCTTCAACGGTACGAGCCAATACCCACATAACATCATAAGCAGCGATAGCATAAGCATCCGCTTGTTGTCCACAACGGTTAAGGATAGCCGAAGTTAATGGTTGCCATTTTGATTGTGCCGACATTGGCAATCCGAATTCAGGAGCATAGTAGGCAGTAGCTATCGCGAAATCGCAAGCAGCAGTACTTGAAAGAATAGCATTACTCTTAATAAATCCATCGCCACCATACCAATTTACACTTTTCAAAACAGTATCTCCACTTGCTTGATTGAATATATCTACAGCTTCATCAAACGAAGCTAAATAAACACCAACTGCAGTATCTCCGTATGTTGCAGACAATGTTGTAATTCTTGATTTAATATCATTTAATAATACCGTATAATCAGTAGTTGTTGTAGCATAAGGCGTAATGTATTCTACAGTGGTACTCGCTTTCGCATCGAAGGCTGTTTTAACAGAATTCTGCAGACCAATATTTCCAACATCATCGCGTGAAACAACAACCAATCCCCTCTTGCCTTCGTCATAAATAGAAGTTGCAATAGCTCCACCCTCAATAACATCTCCAGGGCAATAACGATAAATTGCATCGTTAGCGATAGCCAATGAGCTTGCTGTACTTCCCTGACTTACTACTAACATTTTATTTGCATCAGCAAAGGACTTAATCGCACCTACTTCTGCACTCGATTGTGGTCCGATGATTAAACGCATACCTGCATTCAATGCATCATTCATATATGTTTTTGCTAAAGAAGTATCCAACTTTGTATCATAAACTGTAGAAGAAAAACGAAAAGGCACTCCACGTGCTTCAAAGTCTGCATTGATTTCTTCTACTGCAATTTCAATAGCTGCTTTTGAAGGAACTCCAAGCGATGACCAGTTACCCGTTAATGAAAACATTGCTCCAACATTTACGGTTGTAAAATCTTGTTCTTCCTTTTTACATCCAGCAACAAACATTAATGCGATGCATGTTACAACTAATACTAACTTTTTCATTTTATAAACTTTTCTACTTTTTATTTTATAACATTTTCTGACGCTTAGCCAGATAAGGAGCCAACACCTGCTTATAACCCTTATGGATATCCGCTTCAATAAAATCGATTCGGTATTGTGCGCACTTTAATTCTAATTCTTTTTTAAACTCTCCAATTGACTTCAAATAATTATCTCGTATTTGTCCTGCATGCACTTTAATTTCTTCTCCACTTTCTACATCTACAAATCGATAAGGACGATTTTCAAAATTGAAATCTAGTTCTAATCTTTTATCTACAGTATGAAACAAAATAACTTCGTGCTTATTATATCTTAGATGTTGCAATGCACCAAATAAATCTTTTGCCTCTGCACCATTTTCAAACATATCGCTAAAAATCACTACCAGCGAACGTTTATGAATGCTTTCGGCAATTTGATGTAATGCTTCTGCTGCTGAGGTTTTACGAGGTACAGTTGCATCACTCTTCATGGCTTCTTCTAATTTATGAATTAGCAATTTGTGATGAACGGAACTACTCTTAGCAGGCATATTCAAATCCAAATGATCCGTAAACAAACTTAATCCGACTGCATCGCGTTGCATCTTTAAAAGATTCATAATAGACGCAGCACAATGAGCAGAGAAAGTAATCTTATTCATCAGCTCAGCATTCTTTTTATTCATCTCCGGAAAATGCATCGAAGAGGAATTATCGACCACCAACTGACAACGTAAATTTGTTTCTTCTTCGTAGCGCTTGGTAAATAATTTATCGGTGCGACCAAACAACTTCCAATCGATGTGACGAGTTGGCTCACCTGGATTATAAATGCGGTGCTCGGCGAACTCGACTGAAAATCCGTGAAAAGGACTTTTATGCAGACCTGTAATGAAACCCTCTACCACTTGACGGGCGATAAGCTCAAGGCTTGAAAACTGCTGTACTTCGTTATGTCGTATCACGGAACTAATTTATCTGCTAAAAATAGTAAATGTAAAAGAAAAGAGGCCGTCCTTTCGGCGACCTCTTTCAACAATTTTATCAAAAATTATAAATGAGCATTGATTTTTTCTGCAAGAACAGATTTTGGTGCTGCTCCAACTTGCTTATCTACTAATTCTCCGTTTTTGAAAAACAAAAGAGTAGGAATATTTCTGATTCCGAATTGTGTCGGGATACCTGGGTTATGATCTACATTGCATTTGCCGATTACCGCTTTATCGCCATATTCAGCTGCTAATTCATCTACTACAGGTCCAACTACACGACAAGGGCCACACCACTCTGCCCAAAAGTCTACTAATACCGGCTTGTCTGATTTCATTACAAGCTCCTCAAAATTTTGATCTGTTATTTCTAAAGCCATTTTATTGAATTATTTGATTGTTTAATTTGATGCAAAGGTAATCGAATTTCTTAAAAAACTATTTTAAGCTAGCGAAACATCTCCGTTGGTAAGTTCCTTTAACTCATCTAATAATTGTGCATTCACTTTCACTTTAAACTTCATGCTTTCAAACGCGAGGTTGACACCATTCTCCTGATCATAAATCTGAATTTTCAAAGGCGTTTTTCCTTGATGCTCTTTTAACAGTAATTCAATTAAATCAACTCTTCCTTTTTTCACATCGCGCAGGCGCATTTTAAGGTTGACCATTTTCACCATCTTATCAGCTGCATCTTTCAGGAATTCCATGCCTGTAACTTTAACCTCTAAATCGCTTGAATTAGCGAAGCGCGATTGAACACGAGCGCGTACGAATACGAGTGATTCCTTTACCAGCAAATGTTTATACTTTCCATAATCTTCTCCAAACAATGCTAGTCGATAATTCCCAGTAAAGTCCTCTATATTAAAAAATCCAAATGGCTTACCCGTCTTTGTCATTCGCTCTTCTATATCAACTACAATTCCCGGGAACGTCAAATCACGATTTTTTAATTCATCAACGCGATTTAATTGTTCAACACTGGTATTGCAGAATTGCTTAATCTCAAAACGGAATCCATCGAGCGGATGTCCGGAGATATAAAACCCGACCACTTCTTTTTCTTTCCTTAATTGTTCAAGCTTACTCCACTCAGGTGCAGCAGGTAATTGTGGTTCTGTAATATTTTCCTCAGGCATATCGCCAAACAATGAAGCTTGCGCTTGCTGTCCATCGTTAGCTAATGCAGCTCCGTAACGAACAGCCTTTTCTAAACCATTCATTCCGTCTTTAGGATCGACTTGAAAATATTGCGCACGATGTGTTCCTGTAAAGCAATCGAAGGCACCACCTAAGGCCATACTTTCAAGTGTGCGCTTATTTAACAAACGACCAGGGACGCGCTTACATAAATCGAATACATTAGCAAATGGCCCGTTCTTCTTACGCTCTTCTGCTAAAGCATCAACCGCAGAATCTCCTACTCCTTTTACCGCTACTAATCCGAAACGTATCTGTCCTAATTTATTTACTGTAAAATTAAAAGCCGATTCATTCACATCAGGACCTAAAACAGTTAATCCCATTCTGCGACATTCTTCGAGGAAGAACGTAATTTTTTCTATCTGACTTAAGTTATTCGTCATAACCGCTGCCATGTATTCAGCAGGATAATGAGCCTTCAGATAAGCCGTTTGAAAAGCAACAAATGCATAACAAGTAGAATGTGA
>CAMBYJ010000132.1 GCA_945872015.1 Chitinophaga pinensis
GCTATTCAAGTTGCAGAAGATGCTGCAAAGTCATTCCTTAGTGGAGCAAAGAAGGCTTCAGAAATAGATAGTAAAGACTGGAACACTCACCAATGGATAAGTTTTTTAAGAACCTGTCCTGCTAATACCACCTTAGTACAAATGGAGGAGTTAGATAAAGCATTTCATTTCACTGCATCAAATAACAGCGAGATAAAATGCGAATGGCTAATGCTGGTAATTGAATCGAAGTATAAGCAAGGATACCCGGCATTGGAAGATTTTTTATGTCATGTAGGAAGAAGAAAATTTGTTAAACCTCTTTACGAAGCAATGATTGCAAAGCAAGACGGCAAAGAGATGGCTCTAACAATTTATAAAAAAGCAAGAGCAGGATATCATCCTGTTACAACACAAACACTCGACGAATTATTAAACTATAAACAACAATAAAATGAAAAAAGTATTTACGCTTATTATCGCGTTAGTAACCACTATTGCTGCTAATGCACAAACAATCGTTCCTGACTCAACATTTGGGACAAACGGAAAGAAAACATTTACCTTCTTCAATAACATCGATCGTAGCTTTGGAAGTGTTGCTCAAGAAGATAATAAAATTGTTATTGTTGGTTTAAGTAAAAACAATGGTACTGGGTCGTTCGAATTATGCTTCGCGCGTTTTTATCCTTCGGGTATAATTGATAGCACCTTTGGTACAAATGGAACAACGAAAGTTTCCTTAGGCAATCAGGGCGCAATTGGAGGTATGACACCTAAAATAAAAATTGACCCTGATGGAAAGTTTGTTGCTGTTAATTCGGGTTATGGTTCATCATCACAGGATATTTTTATTTGCCGATTGGACACTGCTGGACTTCCAGATGCTACCTTTAATAACAACGGTTCATTGTTTATTGATATGACTGGTGGAGGAACATGGCCAGATATTGTTAACGCATTCGATTTTGATGCAGCAGGAAATATTTATGCTGTAGGTGCAACAAGAAATGGAGGTACACCATTGGACAATGATTTTGCTGTAGTAAAAGTCACGAATGGCGGGCAGCTAGATCCATCGTTTGATACAGATGGAAAAAAATTATTTAATCCAACTTCTGGGGCAGAGTTTGGAAGAGGACTTCGTGTACAGCCCGATGGAAAAATAATCATTGGAGGAACTGCTGCAGGTAAAATGTATTTAATTAGAATTGATAGCACAGGTAATTACGACACTTCTTTTAATCTAACAGGTAAGCTTCAGTTAACAGCAGTAGGTAGTAGCACCGATATGTTTGATTTAACATTAGATGATTCTAGTCGTATTGTTGTTGGAGGCGTTTCATCTAGTAGCGCTGCTGTTGTTCGTTTGAACACAGATGGCTCATATGATACCACTTTTGCAGGCACAGGAAGAAAGCTGGTATTAATTGGCGGTACTACGTCAACGTTAAGTTCTCTGGCAATTGATTCAAACAACACAATTGTTTTTGCAGGATCGAATACAGCAACCGCAGCTGGACTGAATTTTTATATTGCGCGATTAACTGAAGCAGGAGTAATGGACAATACTTTTAATACAAACGGTTATTATTCGTTGGCAATTGGTACGGGTACAGCAGATGATGAATGTGAGGGCTTATCAATATTTCCTGATGGAAGATATTTTTTAAACGGAACAGTGGTATTTTCTTCTGCAGTTAACGAAGATATTGGAATGTGTTTATTAAAACGCGTACCACCAGTTTCAACAGGAATAAATACAATTTCAGCAAAGGAGTTGGATTGGTCGTTACAAGGAAATATTGTTACTGAGCAATTAACGATTAATTGTAAAAAAGAAATAATGTTCAGTATAATAACGTTGGACGGGAAAATAATTTCAACAACAAATACAATGGCTGGAAGCAATACGATTAATGTAGGTGGGTTAGCAAATGGTTTATACTTTTTAACGGATGCGAACACTGGTGCTAGCAAACAATTTTTTAAGCAATAGCAAATAATAATTATTTAAAAACCCCGGGAGCTAATCTCGGGGTTTTTTATTGCGTATTGTTTTCCATAAGCTGTTGTTAATAGTTAAGCGTTTGTAAACGGATAAAAGCGGAGCACAAGAATAAGTTTGACTAAAAATGCGCAATCGACTTATTCTCTTATTTTTTCTAATGCCCGTTATAACAGAAGCACAATTGCTTTATAAAGGAGGCATAAGTGCTGCGTATAGCATGCAAAAAAACTGGAATGAAAATCAGACGTCTTTCATAACGCTACAAACTGGATGGCTCGTCGATTATCGCAAGGATAAAGAAGGCTCGCATACATTCCATCATCTCAATACAGAGGTTTCATATATCTATTATCCGGATTCTATCTGGAAAACTAATACCGATTATCTCAAATTAAATCTTCAATGGAACAAGAAAAAAACAAGCAAATGGGAAAGCAATACATCACTTTTCTTTGCAACGCGGTATTTAAATAAGTACAGTACTAGAAGCTCCAGTAACTATTGGCAAGAAGGTTTTTTAAATCCGATGGAACTTGCTTTTTCTTACGGATGGAAGAGAGGATTATTCAAAAGGTCTTCATTATGTATTTCGTTTAGCACACTTCGTTTAGTAGTTACACCTGCGAGTCGCTTAAGTACAAAAAACGAAACCACATTAAAGCTTAAAAACAATACATCCATCTCAGGGCAATATGGCTTTCAAGCACAAAGTTTCATCAATGAAATGTTTTGTAACGAAAGAGTGCATTGGATTAACGATAGTAGGATATATATCAATCAGCTGTCAGAAAAAGGAGTGTTGTTCGATATGCACAATATACTTGCTATTAGGATTTATAAATACCTTGAAATAAGAGTCGACAGTAAGTTACAGTACGACTACCAGCTTAGCAATAAGCTTAGGTTTAAACAAGAGGCTTTACTAGGGTTTTACTATTCTAACAGTAAGCGTAAAACAAACAGCGATTAAAGCAAAAACCATGATGATTTTCTCCTTGGCTGTTGTATATTTGCTTTCCTTAAAAATAGAGAGCTATGTTAATGAATGAAAGAATTGCCAATTTTCCGCAACAAATGCGCGAGGCAATCACAATAGGTGAAAACGCACAATTAAGTGCATCAAAAAATAAAATTCAGAATGTACTAATCACAGGTCTTGGTGGATCAGGAATTGGCGGATCTGTTTTTGCACAGATTGTCGATAAAGAAATCAGCGTTCCTGTTTTAGTCAATAAAGATTATTTCATTCCTGCATTTGTAAATGAAAACACGTTAGTGATCATTTCTTCTTACTCTGGAAATACAGAAGAGACGGTGCAAGCAATGGAAGCGGCCTTAAAACAAAACGCAAAAATCTGTTGCGTTACTTCTGGTGGAAAGATTAAAGAAATGGCCGAGGCGAATAACTGCGATTTAATTTTAATTCCTGGTGGTAATCCTCCTCGTTCTTGCTTCGGATATTCATTCACGCAGTTGTTTTATATTTTCGAATACCATCAATTAATTACAAGTGCGTTCAGAGCAGATGTTGCTGCAACAGTAGAGTTGTTGGATAAAGAACAAGCAACTATTCGTACAAAAGGTCGTGCAGTAGCAGAATCGTTAGTTGGTAAGATGCCAGTGATTTATTGCGAAGCACGTTATGAAGGTGTTGCTGTTCGTTTACGTCAGCAGATTAATGAAAACAGTAAGATGCTTTGTTGGCATCATGTATTGCCAGAGATGAATCATAATGAGTTGGTAGGTTGGACAGAAGCGCATCCAGAAGTTGTAGTGTTGATGTTCAGAAGTGAAGATGATTATTCACGCACGCAAAAGAGAATGGAAATCAGCAAGGAGGTTTTCTTAAAATACACTCCTAACTATATCGAATTACCGTCGAAAGGCACAACGCAATTACAACGCAGCATTTACTTGTTGCATTTAGGCGATTGGATTAGCTGGTATGTTGCAGAAATCAAAAACATTGATGCTACAGAAGTAAATGTGATTGATTATTTGAAAGGCTCACTGGCAAATAGTTAATTATGCTGATTAGTCCTGATGAACTCAATGGCTATGATCGCTTTTATCGTGCGAATCTGCTTAATTCATTAAGCGGATTTAAGTCGGCGAGTTTAATTGGAACGAAGAGTGAAGCGGGGATTTCTAACCTTGCTATTTTTTCAAACATCGTTCACTTGGGTGCTGATCCTGCATTGATAGGTTTTGTGAATCGCCCGCGTGAAGCAGCGCCTCATACCCTAAAGAATATTGAGGCAGTAGGATTTTATACGATTAATCATATTCATACCGACTGGATAGAACAGGCACATCAGACTAGTGCAAAGTATGCAGAGGATGTTAGTGAATTTGATGCATGTGGTTTTGAAGAAGAATACATCAATAATTTTTTTGCTCCCTTTGTTAAAGCAAGTGTGATTAAATACGGAATGAAACTAATGGAAGTAATTCCAATAAAACACAACAACACATTTTTTGTGATAGGCGAAGTGGTGATGGTTGAAGTCCCGAAAGAAGTAATTACGGAAGACGGATTTGTTGAAATTGAAAAAGCAAATTCGTGTTGCAGCTTAGGAATTGATGGGTATTATAAGGCGGAGAAAATTGTTAGACTGCCCTATGCAAAGGTGAATTAATAAGGACAATCGTAGTATCCTACCTCTATTGAATTAATAATGGCCCACCCAACATTTGTTTCTGTGCAAAGCAATACAGTATCTCCAAATGTATTTAAAATCAAATATGGTCTCATGGTTTCTTTATTGAAAAAGGCACTATGGTTATTTACCCCCCATGCTTCATAACACATACCCTTAAGAGCATAATTCTTAATTGAATAGATATAGGTTAAACTAGTACCGAAGTAAGGGTTATCTTCTAATTCTAAGCTTGAACCATCAAATGAAATTGTGGTAATGCCCCAATAATTATCGGCATCCATCATGTAAAGCCTACAATCTATTACTGAGTTTTCATCTTTCCACCAATATCCAGGTTTGTATTTGTGATATTCTTTTTGAAATTCAACAGTTTCTTTCTGTTTTGTGATCCAATTCATAATCTTTGAATTAAAAGAATTGTTCAAAACAGCCTGTCCAGTAAACAATGGTTGAGGGCGCTCACTTGCAATGATTGCTTTTGAAGGATTTTTAAAGGATGCAACAAGATAGTCTTCATTACCATACTCTATCAAAGCAGAACAAATAGTTTCGTTAGTAGCCGATTTATTATCCCAATCTTCTATAGTTCCAGAATGTGGTGTTAGTTTTTTAAAATAAAAAACCGAATCAATATAGTTATCAAATTTGTTCATGCTCGAATCATAAAAGCACAATGATGTTTTTTTAAAGTTTATAAATTGGGGTTTTAAGAATGAATCGTCAATTTTGGATAACAGAGTATATACACCACTTTCTTCTTTGAAAAAATAGTCACCTTTGAAGGTGTTACCATTTGCACTACTATCAATAAACAAATAGTTATCATATACTAAAAACAAATCATTATCTTCATCAGAAGCATATAAATTTAAACTGTCTATTTCTTTTTTTAAATACCCAATACTTTTAAGCAATGAATCATTTGTTTTCTCTAGACCTTCAAAAGCAATTGATTTTTTTAGCAAAGAATCGCTTTTATAATTTAATTCTATTTGTTTTGATTCTATTGTTTTAATTAACCGTGTATT
>CAMBYJ010000133.1 GCA_945872015.1 Chitinophaga pinensis
AGTAACAGTTAACCCTGTAGCAACATTTACAGTAAGCACTAATGGACCATTATCATTCTGTCAAGGTGGAAATGTTACTATTAGTGTTTCTAGCTCTAACGCTCAAGGATATGTGTGGTATAGAAACAACTCTACAATTAATAATGCTACTTCATCAAGCTATAGAGTCACTAGTGCGGGTACATACCTTGTAAGAGTTCAGCGAGGAAACTGTGGCGTATTCTCTTCTCCATACGTTGTAACAATCCCTTGTAGAGAGGGAGAGTTAACATCAACTAATATCACTAGCTACCCAAATCCTTTTAGTGAAACAGTAAACTTTAATTTAGAATTATCAGAGTCAAGTCCTGTATCATTAAAATTGTACACCTTAGCAGGACAGCTTATTGAGGAGATACTGAACGACTCTTATTTAAGTGCTGGTGAATCAAATATTCAATACAATAGTGAACAGTTAACGAATGGAATTTACATTGCAGAAATACAGACTTCATCAGAAACAAAAAGAATAAAAATCTGCAAACAGCATTAGAAATCTTTGTAGAGAAGATATTTTTTTCTGACTACTTTAAATGCTTCTAATTTTTCTCCCCATGTATTTCTTATTTCGTTTTCGGAAAGCCCAGCTTCAATTTGCTTTTTAAGCGCATCTGTCCCCGCAAGCTTATCAAAAAATGAATTAAAAAAATCATTTTTGTTACTAGCTTCATTATATAGCTGAATAATCCAATTTAAGTTTAATTGCCCTTCAGACGAAGCAAACTTTTCTCCGTATTCGCTTACATTATACCCTCTACATTTTTGATTTTCATACAAAGGAGTCTTTGCCTTGCCTGGAATACTAATAGGTGTAAAATAATAGTCGCCACTTTTATTATCTGGATACCCGAAAATCTGAAATGGTTTATCCGTTCCTCTTCCAACACTGATTTTAGTTCCTTCAAAAAAACACAACGAAGGATACAAATAAATAGATTCCATATTAGGAAGATTAGGAGAAGGTGGAACTGGTAAAACGACATTTGATTTATGATTCCAATTTCCTACGGGAATTACTTTTAAATTGCACTGCTTATTTTTTGCTTTAAAATACTCGCCATTTAAATACAAAGCATACTCCCCTATTGACATTCCATGTACAACAGGAATAGGTTGCATTCCAACAAACGATTTAAATGCAGTATCTAGCACAGGACCATCAACATAAAATCCATTCGGATTAGGACGATCTAAAACAATGAGTGGAAGTTTATTTTCAATGCAAGATTCCATGACATATTGCAGGGTGCTTATGTAAGTGTAAAATCGAACACCAACATCTTGAATATCGAATATCACAACTTGAACACCTTTTAAATCTTCCTTCGTTGGCTTATAATGTTTGCCATACAATGAAATTACTTTAACGCCAGACTTCTTATCCATGCCATTGCTTAAATGCTCTCCAGCTTCTGCATCACCTCTGAATCCATGTTCAGGAGCAAACACGCATTTTACTTTTATTTTGCTGCTAAGCAAGGAATCAACTAAGTGCTTGTTCCCTATCATTGATGTAGGATTTGCAACAACAGCAACATTCTTTTTTTTAAGTGATGGAAGGTAAAGCTCAGTTCTCTCAGCACCCGCAATGTAATTAGAAGTTTGAGAAAAACTAATAAATGACCATCCACTAAAAATTATCAGAAGCGCATATTTAATCTTATTCACGGATAAACAATTATTAGGTAAATTTAGGCCAAATTTAAGTAATATCAGATTGAGCCTTAGCAAACTTTTAGCAGACAGAATTTATGAATCGAATAACGATTCAAAGAAAACGGCAAAACCTGTAGTAATTATTGCTATATCAGGAATTGCTTTAGGTGTTGTTGCTATGCTTCTTTCCGTAATGGTGGTTACAGGATTTAAAAACGAAATCTCGGATAAAGTTACTGGATTTATGTCGGCTATTAGAGTGCATCAATTAGCCAACAATAATTCGTTTGAAGAAGTTCCGATATCCAGCAATCAAAACTATTTACAAGAAATAAAAAAAATAAATGGAGTTACGTCCATTCAAAATTACGCGCATAAAGCAGGGATATTAAAGGCTAAAGATGAAATACAAGGTGTAGTTTTAAAAGGTGTTGACAATACATTTGACTGGGACTTTTTCAAAAATAAAATAACGAAAGGAGATAGAATCAACGTTAACAATTTAAACAAGAACGAAGCACTTGTGTCTAAAAATTTATGCGACAAATTAAATCTTAAAGTTGGAGATTCCTTTTTGATATTTTTTATTCAAGAAGACCGTAAAGTAAGGAAGTTTATTGTCAAAGGGATTTACAACACAGGGTTAAGTGAGGACTTTGACAACCTCTATGTTTTTTGCTCGATGAACGTCATTCAGAAAGTGAATAATTGGGAAAGCACACAAGTAGCAGGATTTGAAATTAAAGTTGACGATTTAAACAATCTTGATAATATCAGAAAAGAAATTAACGATAAAGTAGATTATCAAACCAATGTGCAAACAGTAAAAGAAATTTATCCTCAAATTTTTAATTGGCTTGAACTACAAAATTTAAATGTTATTGTAATTATTGTTTTAATTAGTTTGATTGCAGGTACAACTATGATCAGCACCTTACTAATATTAATTTTAGAAAACAGAAGACCAATCGGACTTCTAAAAGCAATTGGCGCAAGTGATCAAACATTAACTAAAACCTTCTTGAATTTGTCAAGCAAGATTTTAATAAGGGGATTGTTATTGGGAAATATTATTGGTTTAGGATTAGCCTATTTTCAATTAAAAACCGGCTTTATTACTTTGGATGAATCATCCTATTACATAAAAAGTGTCCCGATTAATTTTAGCATAACAGGTATCTTATTCATTAACCTTGGAACTTACCTAATTTGCATGCTAATGCTGTTGATTCCAGGAAAGATTATATCTAAGATTAATCCGATAGAATCGTTACGCTTCGATTAATACTACCAGTTAAAAGTTATGGTTTGTTTTAAGTCGGGATGCAGACTCAAAGCAACTGGACAGGAAGCTGCAGCCTTTTCAATCAACAACCTTTCTTTTTCGCCATAGTTATTGATTGGAAATGAAAAGTCTATGACTATTTCACCCACCCTTCTTGGATTTGCAGCCATTATTTTAGTTATGCTGATTTTTGTTCCATCAATTGAAAATCCATGTGTATTGGCAGCGATCCCCATAATGGTTAACATACAAGAACCTAGTGAGGCCGCTAATAAATCAGTTGGTGAAAAAGCTTCCCCCTTTCCGTTATTATCAAGAGGAGCATCGGTTATGATAGCATTTTGTGAAGAAACATGAGTTGCTTGAGTACGCAATTCGCCCGTATAGATTGTTTGTATTGTCATAGGTCCAAAAATAAGAATTGCCAATAAAATAGCCACGCGATAATGCCGTTAATTGTATATTTGTAAATATGATTTGCGCACGCCGGATATGGATTCTCTTTTTAATGTTGCTTTGCAGCATTGGTGCATTTTCGCAAGTTGTCAATCCGAATGAATATGTAGAGGAGAAACCTCCTTTAATGAAAGGTGAAATTGCTTTTGGATTGAATGTACATACAAGTGGTACAATTGGATTACAGTTTAGAAAAGCAACCAATCTCACAGGATATAAAAAATTTTATTGGGAAGCCGATTTGGTTGGAATGAAACATCCAAAGGAAATTAAATCTGTTAACCGATATTTTACGGATGCGAAAGCGTTTGTTTTTGGAAAGCAAAACAACCTAACTATTATAAGAGCAGGGGCAGGATTCGAAAAAACGCTTTATAGTAAGTTTGAAAAAAATGGTGTTGATATAAGGTTGGTTTACGGAGGGGGATTGTCGCTAGGAATTACCAAGCCTGTTTACTTAAACATATTGGAACCTACTGGCAAATTTGGGGAGTTTGATATCATCGTTGAAGAATACGACCCCAACAAACATTTCCTTGATAATATTTATGGTAGGGCGCCATTCACCTATGGAATTAATCAAATTAATTTTCACCCCGGAGCGTATGGCAGGATAGCCTTTAACTTTGAATACTCTCCTATTTACTATGATATAAAATCACTCGAATTAGGAGCTATCGTTGATGCATATCCGAAAGATATTCCGATAATGGCATTGATTGATAATAAAAAGTTTTATTTCACATTTTATATGACTTTCATTTACGGAAGAAAAAAATAGACGGATGGATTCAGAAAAATCAATTTCAGAAAAAAACAAAAAACCAAGTTGGTTAAAAGTAAAACTACCTATTGGTGAAGAATACAGAAAAGTTCGCGAATTAGTAACTGATAATAAACTTCACACGATTTGCGAAAGTGGTAATTGTCCGAACATGGGCGAATGTTGGGGTGCTGGTACTGCAACGTTTATGATACTTGGGAATATTTGTACCCGATCATGTGGATTTTGTGCAGTTGCAACAGGACGACCTTCGGCAGTAGACAAAAATGAACCTATGCGTGTGGCGGACTCTGTTAAAATAATGGGAGTTAAACATTGCGTGGTAACATCAGTAGATCGCGACGACTTAAAAGATGGTGGTGCACAAATATGGGTTGAAACCATAAACACTATACGAGAAGTTAGTCCAGGAACAACGCTAGAAACATTGATTCCTGATTTTCAAGGCAAATGGGACAACTTACAAATGGTAATTGATGTTGCTCCAGAAATTATTTCACACAACTTAGAAACTGTGAGGAGACTGACAAAACAAGTTCGAATACAAGCAAAATATGATCGTTCTTTAGAAGTACTAAAAAGAGTAAGTGATGCGGGTGTCAGAGCTAAATCAGGAGTTATGTTAGGCTTAGGTGAAACAGAAGAAGAGGTGTTGGAAACAATGGATGATTTAGTAAACGCTGGTGTGAGTATTATGACACTTGGCCAATATTTACAACCAACAAAAAAACATTTAGAGGTTGTTGAGTTTATTACGCCTGAGAAATTTAATTACTATAAGGAAATAGGAATGCAAAAGGGATTGAAGTATGTTGAAAGTGGTCCTTTGGTTCGCTCATCTTATCACGCAGAAAAACATTTGTTCTAATGAAAAAAATCAACGTTGCCATTAATGGCTTTGGCAGAATTGGCAGAACCTTTTTGAGAAAAGTTTTTCTTGATGAAAAAATAAATATTGTTGCAATTAATGACCTAACTGCACCTGCTACATTAGCTCATTTACTTAAATACGATTCTATTCATGGCAAATTCCCTGCTACAATAGAAGCAGGAGAAAACTATATCGTAGTTAACAACGTCAAAATTCAAATTACAGCCGAGAAGGACCCTTCGTTATTGCCATGGAATAAGTTAAACGTAGATGTTGTATTAGAGTCGACTGGAAAATTCACAAAAGAAGAAGACGCAAAGAAACACATTATTGCAGGGGCAAAAAAAGTAATAATTAGTGCACCAGCTACTGGCGACATTAAATCTGTTGTGATGGGTGTAAATGAGAATATTCTTGATGGAAGTGAATTAGTTATTTCAAATGCATCTTGCACAACGAATAATGCAGCGCCAATGATTGCATTACTTGATAAGAATTTTGAAATCGAAGATGCTTATGTAACTACTGTCCATGCTTATACTGGGGATCAGAATATTCATGATGGTCCACATAAAGACTTAAGAAGGTC
>CAMBYJ010000134.1 GCA_945872015.1 Chitinophaga pinensis
TTTTCCCTCTATTTCCTTAACTTCGTGCCTTCTTATGAAAAACGAAGTACAAGTCCACGATAAGGTATTCGTACCTTTTATCACTGCTGCCGAATTACAGGCAAAAAGTATTGAGCTAGGTCAGAGAATAAACGAAGATTATCAAGGAAAACGTCCGCTTTTAATTGGTGTACTGAATGGCTCCGTAATTTTTATGGCCGATTTACTTCGTAATATTCAACTTCCTTGCGAAATCGGATTTATCCGCGTGAGCTCTTACGAAGGCACTTCATCAACAGGAGTGGTAAAAAATGTAATCGGACTTAACGAAAGTATCGAAGGTCGTGATGTGATTATCGTCGAAGACATTATCGACACAGGCGATACGGCCTTGTACCTTATCAACGAATTCAAAAAACAAAATCCAGCGAGCCTAGCGTTTGCTACTCTACTATTTAAACCAACTTCTCTTCGTCAGCCAGTAAAACCAGAATACGTAGGTTTTGAAATCCCTCCTGCATTTGTAGTGGGTTATGGCCTCGATTACGACGGGCTGGGAAGAAATCTTGCCGACATCTATCAACTAAAAAGTTAAATCAATATCCTATGTTAAATATCGTTTTATTTGGCCCTCCGGGAGCAGGAAAAGGAACTCAATCAGAAAAATTAATTCATCAGTATCAGCTGGTACATCTTTCAACGGGAGATATTTTCCGTGCAAACATCAAAGGAGGAACTGAATTAGGAAATAAAGCAAAGCAATTCATAGATCAAGGTCAGTTAGTGCCTGATGAAATCACGATTGGCATGCTTGAATCAGAAGCAGACAAATATCCTGATGCGAAAGGTTATATTTTCGATGGATTTCCTAGAACACCGAAGCAAGCAGAAGCATTGGATAACTTTTTAACCTCTAAAGGAACTGCTATCAGCGGAATGATTGCTTTAGAAGTGGATGAAGAAGAATTAAGAACGCGTTTAATGATTCGTGGTAAAGATTCTGGTCGCATAGATGATCAAGACCCTGCGATTATTCAAAAGCGTATTGATGTTTATAAGAATGAAACTGAACCTGTGCGTGATTTTTACATGTCACAAAATAAATACACTGGCATTAATGGCATTGGAACTATCGAAGAAATTTTCGGTCGTTTATGTACTGCAATTGATGCAATAAAATAAAAAATTATGTCGGGAAGTAACTTCGTTGATTATGTAAAAATTTGTTGTCGCTCTGGAAAAGGCGGAGCTGGCTCTGTGCATTTTCACCGAGACAAACTAACTGCAAAAGGTGGTCCCGATGGTGGTGATGGTGGTCGTGGTGGTCATATCATTGTGAAAGGAAATTCACAGCTGTGGACACTCCTGCATTTGAAATATCGTAAACACGTATTAGGTGAAGATGGTCAACCAGGTAGCAGCGGTTTAAAAACTGGTGCTGATGGAAATGATATTATTTTAGAAGTTCCTATTGGGACTATCGCAAAAGACGAAGAAACAGGAGAAGTGTTTTTTGAAATTGAGCACGACGGACAAGAAGAAATTATAGTGCCTGGCGGACGAGGTGGAAAAGGAAATAATCATTTTAAGTCGCCAACCCAGCAAACACCACGCTTTGCACAACCTGGTGAACCAGGATTAGAAGAGTGGAAAATTTTAGAGTTAAAATTATTAGCCGATGTTGGTTTAGTAGGTTTCCCGAATGCAGGTAAATCAACTTTGCTCTCTGTGGTATCTGCTGCAAAACCAGAAATTGCCGATTATCCTTTTACTACCATTGTTCCGAATTTAGGAATGGTACGTTACCGCGATAATCAATCGTTTGTAATGGCCGATATTCCAGGAATTATTGAAGGTGCGTCAGAAGGAAGAGGACTCGGAACACGTTTCTTGCGTCACATCGAGCGTAACTCTGTTTTACTTTTTATGATTCCTGTTGATACTAAAGATATTCGTGAAGAGTATAAAATTCTGATGAATGAATTGCAACTACACAATCCTGAATTAATCGATAAGCGAAGAGTAATTGCTATTACGAAATGTGATATGATTGATGATGAATTACAGGAGCAATTGATGAATGAAATTCCAGAAGATAAAATGAATGATGGAATGAAAGTTCCTGTTTTATTTATCTCTGCTGCTGCTAACAAAGGAATTATTGAATTGAAAGATGTGTTGTGGAGCTTGATGAATGAACGCTCATTCTTAGATCGAGAATAAACCATGAAAGAAAAAGTATTAAATCTTGATAGAGATTTATTATTCACCATTAACGGCAATCACAATGAAATGCTGGATACTATTTTCACAGCAGTTAGTGATCGCTTTTTCTGGATTCCTTTTTATCTGATGATTCTTTATTTGATTTTTAAAACGTACGGACCTCAAACCTTTCGTTTATTATTTCTGATAGCGTTAATCATTTTAATCAGTGATCAGGTTTCTGTGTTCTTTAAAGAAACATGGATGCGTCCACGACCTACACACAACGATGCTATCTATCCTAAGCTGCATTTAGTGAGCACCTATCTTGGAGGCAAATATGGATTTTACAGTTCGCATGCATCTAACTCGGCTGCTGTATTTGTTTTCTCTTGGATATTTCTGACAATTAAAAATCCGTTTTTAAAACCATTGTTGTTTATTTATTTTCTTTCCGTTGGATACAGTCGTGTTTATTTAGGATATCACTATCCGTTAGATGTATTGATGGGATGGATGATGGGCTATTTGATTAGTGCGCTCATTATAAAATTTATCATTGAAAAAACTAAGTTCATCAAATAATGAAAAAACTGTTTTCACTCACCTTACTTTTAGTATCATTTGTTTCGATTTCGTTCGCACAAAAAAATAAGCAGCCTAAACTGGTTGTAGGAATTGTTGTCGATCAGATGAGAGCTGATTATATTGAAAAATACAAAAACAAATATTCTCAAAAAGGATTTTTAAGATTACAATCGCAAGGTTTCGATTGCAGAAATACGAATTTTAACTACGCTCCTACCTTTACTGGTCCGGGACATGCAAGTATTTATACAGGTACAACACCGATGTTAAATGGAATCGTTTCTAACGACTGGTATGTACGCAAATCGAATGACACGATGTATTGCGTTTATGATAAAAATGCAAAAAGTATTGGTGCTGAAAATAGCGCTGGCAGAATGTCGCCGAACAACTTACTAACGACCACCATTACCGACGAATTACAATTGACGACTCAAGGTAAATCGAAAGTGATTGGTATCTCTTTAAAAGATAGAGGTGCGATTTTACCTGCAGGACGAGCAGCTGATGCAGCTTATTGGTATGATGGTTATACAGGCAATTGGATATCGAGTAACTGGTACATGACGGAATTACCTGAATGGGTAAAGAATTTCAACAACAAAAAATATCCTGATGAGTATTTATCAAAACCATGGAATACCTTACTTCCGATAGAGCAATATACAGAAAGCGATAAAGATGATTCGCCTTATGAAATGAAATTTAAAGGAGAAGAAAAACCTGTTTTCCCTCACAACTTACCTGCATTTAAAGGAACGTCATGGGACTTAGTCCGCCGTACACCTTTTGGCAATACCTTGACCAAAGACTTAGCCGTAGAAGCTATAACGGCTGAGCATATGGGCGAAGATGAAGTGACCGACTTTTTATGTGTGAGTTTTTCTGCCACTGATTATGTAGGACATCAATTCGGAACTAACGCAGTTGAATTAGAAGATACCTATATCCGCTTAGACAAAGATCTCGGTGATTTATTTTCATTCTTAGATAACAAATTGGGCAAAGACAATTACCTAGTATTTTTAACTGCTGATCATGCAGCGATACAAAATCCGCAATCGCTGATCGATACAAAACTAAACGCAGGATTTATCAATGCAAGAGTGATTAACGATACTGTGATTGACTTTTTGAAACAGCAATATGGTTCTGCAAAATACTTTAGTTGTTACGATAACAATCAGGTGTATTTAAATCGCAAGGCCATTGCAGAAGACAAATTAAACCTTGAAGAAGTACAGACAAAGATAGCTTTGTACTTATCGAATGTTATTGAAGGAATTTACACTTGCATAGCAGGCGAAAAAATAAAAACAGATGGCTCGAGTGATCCATTGATGACAAGAATAAAGAATGGATATCATCCAGAGCGTTCAGGCGATGTGATTGTGGTATATACGCCAGGCTGGATTGAGAATTTATACGGAGGTAATGGAAAGCAAGGCACCACGCATGGCTCGCCTTACGCTTATGATACACATGTACCATTGTTATGGATGGGAACAGGCATTACGCAAGGATCTACAACGAGAAGCATCAATATTACAGACATTGCTCCTACCCTTTCCTTCTTATTGCATACCAACTTACCGAATGCTTGTAAGGGAGATCCTATTGTTGAAATAACCAAATAAAAATCTCCTAAAAATTAGCCTTATCTTTACCCAATGAATTTATCAGTTGTTTTATTCCTCGAAAGCCTTGGTGGTGGAGAAGTAATGGTCATCTTACTTTTCATACTCATGTTTTTTGGCTCTGATAAAATTCCTGGAATAGCAAAGGGCTTAGGCAAGGGTATCCGCGAAGTCAAGGATGCGATGAACGGCGTGCAAGATGAATTAAAAGGTGGTTTGCGCGAAGCTGAAAAAGAGATCAATAAAATTAAAGGCGACGTCACCAAAGACCTCCCCGACACGAACGACATTGTTAAATACACCCTCGAAAGCGAACCGCTAGCACAACCAAAATCGAGTGCAGTGGTAATGCCGGTGAGTGAGGAGAAGAAAGAAGTTAAAGAAGATAGCGCTGAGGGAAAAGAACGATAGTGCTATAATCAAGAAAATTAATTTTCCTTTAAATCATTTAATACATTAACGACATCAGCATAATTTGTCGGTAAATGATTGGTTGCTATATCCCAGATTATTTCATAATCAATTCCAAAATATTCGTGGCTTATTCTGTTTCGTAAACGATACATTTCATCCCAAGGTATTGACGGATACTTTTCTTTTAATTCAGCAGGTAAATTTTTTGTAGCCTCACCAATAATTTCAAAATTTCTAATTACTGCATCCACCGTTTTATAATCCCACTTAAATTTTTGAAAATCAAGTTCAGCAATATATTCTCTTACTCTTTCCATAGAAAGAATAATGTCTGAAATATACAGAGCAGGATCTCGTTCGCTTGGTTTCAAATGTATTTTACTTGTTTAAGGATAGATTCTTTGATATAATCTTTTAATGCATTTCGTGTTACTAAATCTACACGAAGCCCTAGCACTTGCTCAAGGTATCTTTCTAAAGTAAAAAACTCCCAACCTATTGGCTGAGAAAACTCAACTAATAAATCAAGATCACTTTGTTCAGTTTGTTGTCCATTTGAATAAGAACCAAAATAACCTATAGAACTTACATGAAAACGATTTGCAAGTTCGGGCTTTAGTGATTGCAACTTACTTTCTATTTCCGAATTAGATAACATAATTTAAAGTTACACTTATTTTAAGAGAAATGCTATTACAAAGATAAATAAGTTAGTTAAAATTTAAAAACCAGCTAGAATATAGCGGTATTGACATTGTCAAATACACCCTCGAAAGCGAACCATTAGCACAACCAAAATCAAGTACGGTTGTGATGCCAGCGAGTTAGGAGAAGGTGGAGAAAAAAGA
>CAMBYJ010000135.1 GCA_945872015.1 Chitinophaga pinensis
ATGATTATTAAACTCTCTTGAGATTTCTCCACCTTCTAGGTAGATACCACCCCAAACTCCCCACTCTTTACCAGATACACCAACCGCAAAGCATCTCTTTGCTACTGGACATGTTCTACCAGTGAGGACTTCGTAAGGAATAGTGCCTAATTGTTGGGCAATTTCAATAATGGAATTTTCTTGTCCGAATACGATTACTTCCATGCCTTCGCGGACATCCATACCCGTTACATCGAGCATGGTCATGTCCATGCAAATACTACCTACAATCGGTGCAAGCTGTCCGTTCACCAGCATCTTGCCTACTCCATTGCCTAATCGCCTGCTTAATCCATCGGCATAGCCTATTCCCACTGTTGCAATGAGCATATCACGTTGCGCAACTCCCCTACGGCTATATCCGATCGTATCGCCAGCTACAACTGTTCTTAATTGAGAAATAGTGGTCTTTAAAGTAGCGACCATTTGTAATTGTCGCTGCTCGTTGGCAGTTGCCGCAATACCATGCAATCCTATTCCTAACCGTACCATTTCAAACTGCGCCTCCGGGAAACGAAGTATTCCAGACGAGTTTAATATATGTCGGATAATAGGATAGTTAAAATGCGATTGCAAGGTCATGGAAATTTTATTGAAGCGTGCAATCTGATCACGTGTAAACTGATCGTGCTCTAATTCATCACTCGCTACTAAATGAGAAAATACAGTTGCAATTTTGATGTACTTGTTATTCTTAATGCGAATAATCATTTCATTAGTATCACTTTCATCAAAACCTAAACGATGCATGCCCGTATCCAATTCGATATGCACTGGAAAACGAGTGATATTTTCTTCTCCTCTGCGTTTTAACGCTTCGGTAAAATGATTTAATATTCGAAAGCTATAAATATCGGGTTCCAGCTGATAGTTAATCATGGCCTCAAAGCTTTGCTCCTCGGGATTCATTACCATAATTGGTAACGTAATTCCTGATTTGCGTAGCTCTACTCCTTCATCGGCATACGCCACGGCTAAATAATCGGCGCGATGAAACTGCATCACATTCGCAATTTCAAAACTACCACTGCCGTATGAAAATGCTTTAACCATGACCATCAACTTTGTCTCTGGTCGTAAGCGTGAGCGATACAAATTCAGATTATGTACAACTGCATTTAAATTTATTTCGAGAACCGTTTCGTGTGCTTTTTGCTGCAACGATTTACTGATGCGTTCGAATCCAAAGGAACGAGCTCCTTTAATTAAAATCGTTTCATCATTAAACGACGAATAATTTAAGTCGCGCAAAAATTCATCGGTGCTTGGATAAAAAGATTTTTCGAGCTTAAACAAATCACTTTGTCGTGCAATGGCATCACCAATACCAATCAGTCGATTAATTTTTTTCTGCGCGAGCAAATCAGCTACCTGCTTATAAAGCACTTCTTCACTTTTCCCACTCTGTAAAATATCACTCAATATAATTGTGCGGCGTTCATGTTGCTTTTGCTGCAACATAAAATCGAGCGCAATAGTAAGCGAACCAAAATCGGAATTGTAAGAGTCGTTAATGACAGAGCAATTATTAATTCCTTCTTTCATTTCGAGGCGCATAGCCACCGGACTTAACAACTCGATTCGCTTTGAAATTTGTTCATTGGGAATTTCAAGAAACAACATCAAAGCCCAGCAATTAATTGCATTTTCTATGCTTGCTTCATCGGTAAATGGAATTTTAATTCCGATAAACTGATTTTTATAAATTCCTTGAATCTCTGTATCGTGGTCATGCTTGGCAATACGACCAATTTGTAAATCAGCCTTCGACTTACGCGACCATGTAAATATATTGCAATGAGAAGAAAGTAATCCTACTGAATTTACAAGCTCATGAATAGCGGTATAATCTTTACAATAGACTAACTGATTCGCATGTACGAAAAGTTTAAGCTTCTCTACAATTTTTGAATTTAAATCAGTGAAATTCTCATCATGTGCCGTTCCGATGTTCGTTAAGATTCCAATAGTAGGGCGAATCATCTCACCCAACTTTATCATTTCATCAGGTTGTGAAATTCCAGCTTCAAAGATTCCCAGTGTATGGTTATCTTCCATTTGCCAAAGAGAAAGCGGAACACCAATTTGAGAGTTATAACTCTTCGGACTTCTTACAATGGAATAATCTTCACGAAGTAATTGATACAACCATTCCTTTACAATGGTTTTACCATTCGAACCTGTAACACCAATTACGGGAACTGAAAATTTACGACGATGCCATGCTGCCAGTTGTTGCATTGCTTGCAACGGACTCATCACTAAAATAAAATTAGCCTGAGGAACTTGTTCGGCAACGGACTCATCGCTGATGACAAAATTTCTTACTCCCTGCGAATACAAATCGGCAATATACTTATGCCCATCGTGACGTTCACCTTTGATAGCGAAAAATAAAGAATGTTCGGGATCAACAATCTTGCGACTATCTGTAATTAAAAATGAAATTGCACTTGCACCTTCATTGCCTATTCTGCAATCAACACCAAGAACTTCGGCTAGTTGTTGCAAAGGATACGATGCATGCGCCATATTACTTAGAATTTTCTTTTGAATTAATTTCCGAATGCTGAACAGCTTTTACAAAACACATTCTGCATAAAGGAATATAGCTTTCCTTTTCTCCTAACATCACTAATGCATCATCCTGCACTGTACGATGTGAGTGAGAAGCAAGATCTCCGCAATGCATACAGATAGCATGTACCTTGGTGATATAATCAGCAATTGCTAACAAATTAGGCATTGGTCCGAAAGGCTTCCCAAGATAATCCATATCAAGACCTGCAATAATAACTCGCGTACCTTGCGCTGCTAGCTGCTCTACTACTGATGGAAGATTATCATCAAAAAATTGTGCTTCATCAATTCCAATTACATCAACGGTATGACTAAGCAATAAAAGATTAGAAGACGAAGGAATGGGAGTACTCATGATATAATTAGAATCATGCGATACAATATTCTCTTCATCGTAACGAACATCCACACCTGGTTTAAAAATCTCGACATCGAGCTTTGCGATTTTCGCTCTTTTCAAACGACGAATTAATTCTTCTGTTTTACCAGAAAACATACTACCAGTTATAACTTCTACGCAACCTTTTCTTGGTAAATGCTTACGTGTGTGTTCTAAAAACATGATTTTTTGAATGAGGCTCTAAATTACAAAATTTTGAGGTAGAATTATAAAGTGCATTCAACAAAAAAGGGCTGCCATTAGCAACCCTTTAAAATTCAGTAATTTTTAAATTGATTATTGAACAACGATACGAGTAATTTGTCGCTCGCTACCCATTGTAATTAATACCTGATAAATTCCTGGTGTTAATGATTCTAATGATAAGTCTACCGATTGTAATCCGCTGTTTAATTGAACTACATCGGACGACATTAACATGCCATTCATTGAAATTACCTGCATCATAGCATCACCTGCTTTTTCAGAAGATAAAATCAAACGAGTTGAACCATGCGCAGGATTTGGAGCAGCATCAAACGTTTTGATGGCTGAATTTTGTATCTGACCAATTCCAGTAGTAGTGCTTTTATTGAAATAGAAATTTCCATTAGCACTTCCACCAAATCCAGTGAAGATCATTTTCCACACTGATCCCTGACGATCTTGCACAAAGTAAACCGTTGAATCTGAAATATCAAATGTATTAGTAGCCATGTTAAATGTTTTCCAATCGAAACCGATTGTATTAATCGCTTTGTCAAAAGTTAAGCCCGCAGAAGTTACAGTTGTAACATCAACAGGATAAGCTTTAACAGCAGTAACTGAATCATTCGTAAGAACTCCTGTTACTTTATACGTAATTGGGGTCGTAGTTAAATATTGCGCGAATGATAAATCCCATGAATTAAATGCTGGTTCACGATCAATAATTTGATTGTTTAATAAAGAGAAATACACGAAGTTTTTGCCAGCATAAGTTGTTTTATTGATAGCTCCTAATGTTTCATTGCTTCCGTCTAAATCGGCCCATTTAAAATCATAGATCCCATTTGCTAGTGAAACGATGCATAACTTTTTGTAAACACCACTTGATAATTTGATGAAGTACACAGAATCACCAGTGATAGCATGCGTCATAAAATCATAATTCCCCCAACCTAAGTCAAACATGTCGGCAGGATTATTCGTTCTGTTAAGCGCCCCAAAATTCCAAGACGTATCAGAATTAAATAATTCATTTGTTGGCGTACTAAAAATTCCAGTAGTATCTGATGCATACATTGTTGACCAATCGGCAACGGACTTATTCGCTTTATACAAACGCACATTGTTTTTCGAGTTAATCAAAATAGAAGCTGCAAAACCACGAAGCTGGAATGCTAAATCCCAATCGAGGTTAGATACAGAACTTACTGTGCCACTTGTAAAGCTGTAAAATGTTTGATTAGTGTAACCAGGATTAGCGGTAACCGTATCCGTAGTTTGCGCATTAGCAGATATTGTGAATACAGCTGCTAATAATGTGAATGATAATTTTTGTAGAATTGATTTCATGGTTTATAGTTGTTTTTTTATATTCTTTGAGTTTGAAAGGTTACCATCCCTTTATTGCCTACTGCATCATAAAAATCCACCATCTTAATGGTGTAATAAAATCCTTCATGAGATTTTACCACATAATATAGATCCGGATAAACATAATATAATGCATCGTTAAAATCATAATATTTCCAATTATAACCTATCGCATTAGCGTGATTAGAAAAAGTAAAGTTTGATACTTGTGAATAATTAAATTGTTCAATGGGTAAATACGGAACATTAGGAGGCATCGTATCTTTTTGAAAGCGCATTACCTCTGTATTGTTCCAAATATTTTGAAGGGCGCCAGTTACAAAATAATAACGGAATGGAGAATTAACATCATACTCAAAAAAGACGTGCGTATATTTTGTAAAAACCATATCCCATTGATCCTTTGGTGGCGCCTGCTGTATTAACTGATTTGGAGAATCAAATGAAAAATACATTAATGAATAATTTTCGTCTTTCACAATATCAACGGTATCCATCAATGAATTATCGTAATTGCTAAAACAGATAGTATATTTCAAACTATCCACTGAAAGTACTTTTACCTTTCTCCACCGTGCAGCACCTGTATGTTCCGGCTTGCCGCGATCTACTACAAACACCTTACTTCCTTGAGAAGAAAAACTCACGTCTTCCCAGTATTTTGTAAACGCTAAAGTGTCCTCTAATAACTGCCCACAATCTAACGCCCATGGATATCCGACAGTATCTGCTGAGTTCATATTGTATGATTGTGTGTTACAAGCAAACATGAACTTAGCACTATTCAAATAAATATGGCATCCATTCTTAGATGCTTCAAAAGCTAAGTCATACGTTTTATATGAACGAACAATAGAATTTCCAGTTTCTAAATCGAAAAAAACCTGATTATCATAATTCAATCCCATGTTAGCTGTACCTTGTTTAACAGGACCAGGCGCAGGTAATGTAATTGCATCATCGTCTTTCATACAAGAGGACAACACAACTAGAACCAACATCAACAATCCAAGCCTTCTCATTAGAATTTGTAATTAAGTTTTATAAATGTTGAACGTCCTGTACCCACCATCATCGTTCCGTTATTATTT
>CAMBYJ010000136.1 GCA_945872015.1 Chitinophaga pinensis
GGTTGATTAGCGAATTCTAAGGAATCTGAGCATCGTTTCACTCCTATTACATTCAGCAATTTTATACTTTTGCACCACATGAATACAGTCTCATTTCATACCCTCGGTTGCAAGTTGAATTTTTCTGAAACTTCAACGATAGCCCGCCAATTTAAAGATGCTGGATGGGAAAAGGTTTCATTTCCTGGACCTGCCGATGTGTATGTCATCAATACCTGTTCTGTTACAGAAAATGCGGATAGAGAATGTAAGTCGATTGTGAATAGGGCCATGGCCGCAAATACAAGTGGGAAGGTTATTGTAATTGGATGTTATGCTCAATTAAAGCCACAAGAAATTGCAAACATTACAGGAGTTGATTTAGTACTAGGTGCTCAGGAGAAGTTTAATGTACTTGATTATCTAAATACACTTGAAAAAAAGGATAAAGGAGATTATATTTCTTGTGAGATTGATCAGATAGAAACATTTGTAAGCTCTCATTCTTCAGATGATAGAACTCGTGTGTTTTTGAAGGTGCAGGATGGATGTGATTACAGTTGTACTTTCTGTACTATTCCTTTAGCAAGAGGAAAGTCAAGAAGTGATACAGTGCAGAATATAGTTGCACAGGCGGAGCAAATTATTAAGTCGGGTGTTAAAGAGATTGTGTTAACTGGTATTAACCTTGGTGATTTTGGATTAGATGCGAATGGCAAAAGAGTTGAGCGTTTTGTTGATTTAGTTAAAGCGTTGGATAAGATTGATGGATTGGAGCGAATTAGAATTTCTTCTATTGAGCCTAATTTACTTACAGATGAAATAATCGAACTCATTAGTAAGTCTGAAAAGTTTGTACCTCATTTTCACATTCCGTTGCAAAGTGGGTCTGATACTATGCTAAGGTTAATGCGTCGCCGTTATCTTAGTGATTTGTATGTGGATAAGGTGCAAAAAATTCGAGAATTAATTCCAAATTGTTCTATTGGTGTTGATGTTATTGTTGGTTTTCCAGGAGAGACTGATGATTACTTTAATGAGACGTTAGATTTTCTTAAAGACCTCGACATAACTTATCTTCACGTATTTACTTATTCTGAACGTGAGAACACTCCCGCTAAAGACTACGAAGGAAAGATACCGATGGAGATTCGCAAGTTGAGAAATAAAACTTTGCGCAACTTGTCAATTAAAAAACAGCGTGCTTTTTACGAGAAGAATATTGGGATGCAACGACCTGTTTTGTTTGAATCAGAAATACAAAATGATTTTATCTACGGCTATACTGATAATTATATTCGAGTAAAAACAAATTACAATAGCGATCTGATTAATAAAGTTGTTCATTGTAAAATAGAAAATATTACTCCTGAATGTGTAGGAGAAGTTGAATTGATAACAAATTAAATAATGTATCCTACGCTATCAGATTTCTTGCTTGATTTTTTTGGATTGAATCTGCCACTTCCAATTCAAACATTTGGATTTATGTTGGCCATTTCATTTTTCCTTGCAGCCTATACGCTAAAACTTGAGTTAATCAGAAAAGAAAAAGAAGGATTGTTGAATTACCATGTTGTTACAACAGTTCATGGCAAGCCAGCTTCAATTATTGAGATAGCAAGTTCTGCATTAACAGGTTTTATTATTGGATTTAAATTAATTTTTATACTGTTTAATTACTCGACTTTTGTTGAAGATACGCAAGGTGTATTGCTTTCATCAAAAGGAAATCTTTTGGGTGGAATCGTAGTGGCAGGACTTATGGCGTACATGCGTTACCGTGAGGGAGAAAAAAATAAGCTTCCTGAAGTTAAAGTTGTGCAAGAAAATGTTTGGCCTCATCAGATGGTAATGAATATTACATTTACTGCTGCTATATCTGGAATTATTGGTGCTAAATTATTTCACAACTTAGAAAACTGGGATGAATTAATGGCTAATCCCATTGATGCGTTGTTGTCGTTTAGCGGATTAACAATGTATGGAGGTTTAATTTTCGGAACATTTGCAGTTATCTACATTACTAAAAAATATGGGATTGCTCCATTGCATATCGCTGATGCAGCTGCGCCCGGAATAATGCTTGCATATGGTACTGGTCGCTTAGGTTGTCAGTTATCGGGCGATGGTGATTGGGGAATTGTTAATCTTGCTCCAAAGCCTGAGTGGATGAGCTTTTTGCCTGATTGGTTTTGGTCTTATAGTTATCCTCATAATGTGATCAGTAGTGGAGTGCCAATTGAAGGTTGTTTTGGACGTCATTGTATGATATTGCCGCAGCCAGTTTTTCCAACACCATTGTATGAAGCAATTCTATGCATCGCATTGTTTTTTGTAATATGGTCATTCAGAAAGAAATTGAAAGTACCAGGCACAGTGTTCTCACTTTATCTTTTGTTGAATGGAATTGAACGATTTACTATTGAGCAAATTCGTATCAACAATAAATTCATGTTTCTTGGAATGAATGTTACGCAGGCAGAAATAATTGCATCATGCTTAATTTTATTAGGTGTTACAGGTTTGATTGTTTTTAGAAAAAATAGAAATGGAATTAATCAATAGTGCTTTTTGTGATGAAGTAAAGTCGATAGTTAATGAAGCTGTTGTCTTTATTCGCAATGAACGTTTGAGTTTTAATCAGTCGGCAGTAGAGTATAAAGGAACGAATGATTTAGTTTCATACGTTGATAAAACAGCAGAGAAAATTCTTGTCGATAAACTTGTTTTGTTAATTCCTGATGCGGGTTTTATTACAGAAGAAAATACACTTTCAATTACTGCTAAAGAATATTGTTGGATTATTGATCCTTTAGATGGGACTACTAATTTTATTCATGGATTGAATTGCTATTGCGTGAGTGTAGCTTTAATGTATAAAAATGAACTTGTGCTTGGTGTTGTTCATGAAGTGAATTCTGACGAATGTTTTTATGCATGGAAGGATGGTGGTGCCTATTGCAATGATAAAAAAATAGTTGTCTCTTCAATTGATAGTTTAAATCAATCATTAATTGCAACAGGATTTCCTTATACCAATTATTCTCGCATGGAAGCTTACATGCGCGTGTTTGATTATTGCATGCGCAATACACATGGACTTAGAAGACTCGGTTCTGCAGCAATGGACTTAGTTTATGTTGCAGCGGGTAGGATGGATGCATTTTATGAATATGGATTAAATGCATGGGATATTGCTGCAGGATGTATTATCTTAAAAGAAGCAGGTGGAAAAGTGACTGATTTTTCAGGCACAGAAAATTATTTGTTTGGGAGAGAAATTTTAGCAACGAATTCTGCTATTCATCACTCGTTTTTAGAAGTCATTCAAAAAGAATTTGATTCATAAAAAAGCCCCGAAAGTTTCGGGGCTTTTAGTTTTATATCATCTTGTTTTTATGTTTTAAGACTTTCGCTTCAATATAAAAGATTGTTTCTTCAGCAATGTTTTTACACTGGTCGCCTACACGCTCTAATTTTCTAATCATACTAATCGTGTATAAACTCTGATTGATACGATCGGAATGTGTTCTAATATAAGCTGCGATTTTATCATTTGCTTCTACGTTAATCTCATCAACTGTTTCATCAAGCTTAAAAATACTTCTTGCCAGTTTTGTATCCTCTTCAGCAAATGAACGCGCGGTTGTGTTCATGATTTCAATACAGGTGTCAAACATTTCAATTACTCTAGATGTTTCAAGAAGTTCTTTTTCTGGCTCCAATTGAAAGTTCATTACGAATTTGGCAACGCTTTCTGCAATGTCTCCTATTCGTTCTAAATTCGAATTGATTTTCATACATGCTAATACAAATCGCAAGTCGATTGCAACAGGATTAAACAATGCTATAATGTTTTCGCAATCGCGATCAATTTTTAATTCAAAACCATTAACACGCTTTTCGTTTACAGCTACTTCTCGAGCTAAATCTTTATCGAGTTGTAAGTACGATTCTTTCGATTTTGTTAACTGCGATTGAACAAGTTCAAACATTTCAAGAATGTTAGAGCGTAGGTCTTGTAATTCGATATTTAAATGTGACATAAAGTTCTGGTATTAAAAATTAATCAAATCTTCCAGTGATATAATTTTGTGTTCTTTCATCAGTGGGATTAGTAAATATTTTTTTTGTTGAATCGAATTCTATTAATTCACCAAGATATAAGAAAGCGGTACTATCACTAACCCTTCCTGCTTGTTGCATATTATGAGTAACGATAATGATGGTGTAGCGATCCTTAAGCTCATAAATTAATTCCTCAATTTTAGCAGTTGAAATTGGATCTAATGCAGATGCAGGCTCGTCCATCAACAACACAGATGGCTCAATTGCTAATGATCGTGCTATACATAAGCGTTGTTGTTGACCAATGGATAAAGACAACGCTGTCTTATTAAGTTTGTCTTTTACTTCATCCCACAGCGCAGCTTGCTTCAAACAAATTTCAACTCGCTCTTCAATAAAATTTTTATGTGTAATTCCATTAACTCGAAGTCCGTAAGCTACATTCTCAAAAACACTTTTAGGAAATGGGTTTGGCTTTTGAAACACCATACCAACACGCTTTCTCAACTCATCAATTTTAATCAGTTTGCCATAAACATCTTTTCCATCAATTAAACATTCTCCTTCTATTTTAATTCCATCAATCAAATCGTTCATTCTATTAAACAAACGAAGAAAGGTAGACTTCCCACTACCTGAAGGACCTATAAGTGCAGTAACTGTATTTTTTTCAATAGCCATATTTATTCCTTTCAATGCATGAAAAGAGCCGTAATGAAGATTTACATTTTTACTTTCTATTTTATACATGGTCAATTAATTCGTTTTGTATTTCTTGGTTAAAAATCTTCGGATGATGTTAGCGAAAATATTTAATATCAAGACAATTAAAATTAAGATTACAGCAGTTCCAAAGGCCATGCCTCTTGATTCAGCAATGTTTGTCCCACTCGTAGAGATGACATATAAGTGATAAGGTAAGGCCATAACTTGATCAAAAATACTGGTCGGTAATTTCGGCAAGAAGTAAGCGGCAACAGTAAATAAAATAGGTGCTGTTTCACCTGATACACGTCCTATACTTAAGATAAGTCCAGTAATCACATTCGGTAATGCCATTGGCAAAGTTACCCTTCGAATAGTTTGTAGTTTAGATGCACCAAGCGCATAACTTGCTTCGCGATAAGAGTGGTCAATTGCTTTTAATGCTTCTTCCGTTGTTCTGATAATAACAGGAAGTGCTAATAGTCCTAGTGTTAAAGAGCCTGCTAAAATAGAATCTCCAAAGCCTAATTTATTTACAAATAAAGCCATTCCGAATAATCCGAAAACAATCGATGGTACTCCTGCTAAATTAGCTGTCATTAGTTGAACAAATTTTCGATACCAGCTGTCTTTGGTATATTCAAAAATGTAAATACCCGACATAATGCCAATAGGAAATGCAAAAAGCATTGAACCTGCAATTAAACACAATGTTCCGATGATAGCAGGATAGATTCCTCCTTTTGTCATGCCATCTTCGGGCATTTGTGTGATAAAGTCCCAGTTGATTACACCAATTCCTTTGAAAAATATAAATCCGAGAATAGAAAATAAAATTCCCATTACTGCTAACGATAAAATTCTGAATATCCAAAATGCTATCGACTGACTAATACTTTTTTTA
>CAMBYJ010000137.1 GCA_945872015.1 Chitinophaga pinensis
AAACGATAACAAATTTCTGGGTAGAATGTTTAGGAGGCTTCTCAGGCTAATCGGGAATTGTCAAAAACTACTATCAAAAATCAGTTGAAAATTAGTCAATTATTGATTACAAACAGTAGTTAACAACAAATTATGACAATCCTGTTAAAATTCAAGAATGATTTGTTATTTGCACTCGAAAAAATAGGTAAATTCGCACCCGAAACTTTAATAGTTATTTATTGTTACTGATAGCAAGAAATTATGATGTTACTAAGCGCCCCTATAGATTATCTACCGATTGCAATGATGTTTGTTGTTGCTATTGGATTCGTTTTAATTACCATGTTTGCTACGCATCTACTTGGTCCTAAGCGCAAATCGAGTATTAAGCTCGATACTTTCGAGTGCGGAATTGAGTCGCAGGGTAATTCACGACTTCCATTTTCAATCAAGTATTTTTTGATTGCCATCTTGTTTGTGTTGTTTGATGTGGAAGTAATTTTCATGTATCCATGGGCGGTGAATTTTGCTGAATGGAGTAAAGTCGGATTTGCAGCATTCGGTGAAATGCTTGTTTTCTTAGGATTATTGATTCTTGGATTGATTTACATTATTAAGAAAGGTGCCCTTAAGTGGGAATAAAAAATATTTTATATGTCTGAAAATAATCAAAAGTTAGATGGATTTGAAGGTCCGGGCTTTTTAGCTACATCGCTTGATAAGGCGGTGGGAATGGCTCGTAAAAATTCTATCTGGCCACTTCCATTTGCAACATCATGCTGTGGTATTGAGTTCATGGCAACAATGGCTTCCACGTACGATTTTGGTCGTTTTGGCTCGGAGCGTTTAAGTTTTTCTCCTCGTCAGGCTGATTTGTTAATGGTAATGGGAACAATTTCTAAAAAAATGGGTCCTGTTTTACGTCAGGTTTATGAGCAGATGGCAGAGCCTAAATGGGTGATTGCTGTTGGAGCTTGCGCATCTACTGGTGGTATATTCGATACTTACAGTGTGTTACAGGGTATCGATAGAATTATTCCTGTAGATGTTTATGTTCCAGGATGTCCTCCTCGTCCGGAGCAAATTATCGACGGAGTATTAAAAATTCAAGAATTAGTACAAAATGAATCGTTACGAAGAAGAAACTCTCCTGAATATCAAGAGTTGTTAGCTTCTTACGGTATCGAGTAATTATAAATTATCATGTCCTCATTAACTCAGGAATACATTACCGAACAACTGCAATCGAAATTTGGAGAGTCTATTCAAAGCATGGAAATGCTTCATGATTTTTTAACGATTACAGTAGAAAAAAACAGTTTAAAGCCGCTCATGAAATTTTTACATGATGACGAGACTTTAAATTTTCATTTCTTAACAACGCTTTGCGGATTGCATTTTCCAGATGAAGCAGCTCAGTTCGGAATGATGTATCAATTACATAATATGCCTGCTAATTGCAGAATCAGAATTAAATCGTTTACTAGCGATAGCGAACCCGTTTTCGAAACGATGTGTGATATATGGCCTGCAGCAAACTGGCAAGAGCGCGAGACGCATGACTTTTACGGTTTCCGTTTTCACGGACATCCTGATATGCGCCGAATTCTGAATATGGATTCGCTTGTGGGGTGGCCATTGCGCAAAGAGTTTCCTTTGGAAGATCCATTCAGAGGTGATAAAGATGATAAAATGTTTGGCCGTTAATATTTACTAAGATGAACACCAACAAAGAAATTCTCCAAGAGAAAGAATATACAATCCTGAATTTAGGACCTACGCATCCTGCAACACATGGTATCTTTCAAAATGTCATGAAGATGGATGGTGAGCTAATCGTAGAGGCACAGCCTACTATCGGTTATATTCACAGAGCCTTCGAAAAATTAGCGGAGCGCAGACCTTACAATCAGATTACTCCGATAACTGACCGTTTGAATTATTGCTCGTCTCCAATTAATAATATGGGATGGCATATGACGGTTGAGAAATTAGTAGGCATTGAAATTCCTAAGCGTGTTCAGTATTTACGCGTTATCATTATGGAATTAGCGCGTATAGCAGATCATATCATTTGTAACTCGGTAATTGGAGTAGATAGTGGTGCTATGACTGGTTTCTTGTATGTTTTTCAATGGAGAGAATTTATCTATGAAATTTATGAAGAGTTGTGTGGGGCGCGTTTAACAACGAATATTGGTCGTATTGGTGGACTAGAAAGAGATTTCACGCCGCTTGCATGGGAGAAGATTCATAAATTATTAAAAGAGTTTCCTGAAGGATTAAGAGAATTCGAAAACTTATTGGTGCGTAATCGCATCTTTATGGATAGAACAATTAACTGCGGACCAATCACTGCTGAGCGTGCGTTAGAATACGGATTTACAGGTCCGAATTTACGTGCTGCAGGAGTGGATTATGATGTGCGTGTAATGAATCCGTATTCTGGATACGAAGATTTTACTTTTGAAATTCCACTAGGTACTAACGGTGATACCTATGACCGTTTTATGGTGCGTGAGCAGGAAATGTGGCAAAGCTTGAGTATTATTAGTCAGGCGGTAGAAAAGTTAGAGAAGATGGAAGACAAAACAACTTTCCATGCGGATGTTCCTAATTTCTTCTTACCGGAGAAGGAAGATGTTTACAATACAATGGAAGGATTGATTTATCATTTCAAAATTGTAATGGGTGAAACAGAGATGCCTAAAGGAGAAGTTTATCACGCAGTTGAAGGTGGTAATGGAGAGTTAGGATTTTACTTGGTGAGCGACGGAGGAAGAACTCCTTATCGTTTACATTTCCGTCGCCCATGTTTTATTTACTATCAGGCATATCCTGAAATGGTAAAAGGTGCATTCTTAAGTGATGCTATCTTAACAATGAGTTCAATGAATGTAATTGCAGGCGAATTAGACGCTTAATATTAAATCACAAGATTTATATATGAATAACGAAAATAAATTAAAGTTCAGCGACGATGCTCTTGCATTAGCGCAGCGAATGATAAAAAGATATCCCGAAGGAAAGCAAAAGTCGGCATTGATTCCTTTATTACACGTAGCACAGGCAGAGTTTGGTGGTTGGTTAAGTTCAGACGCTATGGATTATGTAGCTTCGCTTTTAGATATAACTTCGATTGAGGTTTATGAAGTAGCATCTTTCTATTCGATGTTTAATTTAAAGCCAGTTGGTAAATGTGTTATTGAAGTTTGTCATACTGGTCCGTGTTGGTTATTAGGTTCTGACGATATTGTAAAATATATAGAGAAAAAATTATCGATTAAGGCAGGCCAGACAACTGCTGATGGAATGTTTACTCTAAAAACAGTAGAGTGTCTTGCTTCCTGTGGCACAGCGCCGATGATGCAAATAGGAGAGACGTATCATGAGAATTTAACACTATCAAAAGTGGATGATATTATTCATGAATGTAAAGCAACAGTGGTAGACCATGTAACTCACTGGTCGAAAAAAGAAATAAAATAACCGGTAAACGATTTATAAAAAATTAAAATGGGACGTAAATTACTAACCGAAAATATAAATGTACCGGGCATTCAATCGCTCGATGTATATCGCCAGCATGGTGGTTACGAAGGGTTGAAGAAAGCATTAGGTATGTCGCCAGATGCAATAGTAGAAGAAGTTAAAAAATCTGGATTAAGAGGACGTGGAGGAGCAGGTTTTCCAACAGGAATGAAGTGGAGTTTTTTGGCAAAGCCTGATGGTGTGCCTCGTCACTTAGTTTGTAATGCGGATGAATCAGAGCCAGGAACTTTTAAAGATCGTTATATGATGGAGCGTATTCCTCATTTACTGATTGAAGGAATGGCTATCGGAAGTTTTGCGTTGGGAGCGAATACATCATACATCTATATCCGTGGAGAATTATTATATGTTTTTCATATTATTCAAAAAGCAATTGATGAAGCTTATGCTGCAGGATTGTTAGGAAAGAATATTATGGGCAGTGGATTCGATTTCGATTTACATGTTCATTGTGGTGCGGGTGCTTATATCTGCGGAGAAGAAACAGCTTTAATTGAATCATTAGAAGGTAAGCGTGGTAATCCACGTATCAAACCTCCATTCCCCGCTATTCAAGGATTATGGCAACGACCTACAGTAGTTAATAACGTAGAGAGTGTAATGGCTGTTGTTCCTATTGTGAAAATGGGCGGCGATGAGTATGCGAAAATAGGTGTAGGAAAAAGTACAGGAACAAAATTAATTTCTGCATGTGGACATATTAATAAGCCAGGTGTTTATGAAATTGAATTAGGTGTTCCGGTTGAAGAGTTTATTTACTCTGATGAATATTGCGGTGGAATTCGTAATGGAAAAGCTTTGAAAGCTGTAGTTGCAGGAGGATCTTCTGTACCAATTTTGCCAAAGGATTTAATTTTAAAATTAGCGAATGGCGAACCTCGTTTAATGACGTATGAGTCCTTATCAGATGGCGGATTTATAACAGGAACGATGTTAGGGTCGGGTGGATTTATTGTGATGGATGAAGATACTAGCGTCGTTAAAAATTTATATACGTTCACGCGTTTTTATCATCACGAAAGTTGCGGACAATGCTCTCCTTGTAGAGAGGGAACAGGCTGGATGGAGAAAATACTTCACAAAATCTTAGATGGGCATGGAACATTAGAAGATGTTGATTTATTATGGGATATCCAATCGAAGATAGAAGGAAAAACAATTTGTCCTTTAGGTGAAGCAGCTGCATGGCCGGTAGCAAGTGCTATTCGTCATTTCCGTAGTGAATTTGAAGAGTACGTAAAGAATCCATCATCAATAAAAAAAGATAATCACTATTACCGTTTGAATAATATTTCATCGGAAGTAGCTTAAGAAAATATTAATATGCCTAAAGTAACCATCGACGGTCATTCTATAGAAGTTCCAGAGGGAACAACCATCTTGCAGGCAGCGCGCATGATTGGAGGAGATATTGTTCCTCCTGCAATGTGTTATTATTCGAAGTTGAAAACGAGTGGAGGATACTGCCGTACATGTATTGTTAAAGTAACCAAAGGTTCTGAGAAAGATCCTCGTCCTATGCCAAAGCCAGTTGCTTCTTGTAGAACAGCAGTGATGGATGGAATGGAAGTGCAAAATACAACTGCTCCCGATTTATTAGAAGCAAGAAAAGGAGTAGTAGAATTTTTATTATTGAATCATCCACTTGATTGTCCTGTTTGTGATCAGGCAGGTGAGTGTCATTTGCAAGATTTAAGTTATCAGCACGGACTTGCAAAATCACGTTACGAGTTTAAGCGACGTGAGTTTGAAAAAATTGATATCGGCGAGAATATTAAATTACACATGACGCGTTGCATCTTATGTTACCGTTGCGTGAAAGTTGCTGATCAGGTTTGTGATTCACGTGTACATGGTGTTATTAACAGAGGTGATGTTGCTGAAATTTCTACCTACATTGAAAAATCATTGGATAGCGATTTTTCAGGTAACGTAATTGATGTTTGTCCTGTAGGAGCATTAACAGATCGTACTTTCCGTTTCAAAAGTCGTGTTTGGTTTACAAACCCAATGAATGCACATCGTAATTGTACGAAGTGTTCTGGTAAAACAGTTTTATGGACGAGTGGTGATGATGTATTACGTGTATCTGCGCGTAAAGATGTTCATGGAGAAGTAGAAGAG
>CAMBYJ010000138.1 GCA_945872015.1 Chitinophaga pinensis
GGGTGACCGCCAGGTAATATAAACGACTTTAATGGTTCCAATTGTTCATCCATAGCATCCATTTCTGTTTCCAACAATTGGCAATCAGCCTCCGATAAGGTGGGCAGTTTCATCTTGCTCTTCTCCGGATCGGCAGCTAATAAAGACCCTATCGTGAATAATCGATCTTGAATATAAAGAAGTTGCTTAACATGGTTTTCATCAGCAATTTGATCTCGGATTAATCCAACCCATGAGTTCAATTCATCAACGGTACCATATGTCTCAATACGCAAATGATATTTAGGAACCCTCGTGCCTCCAATTAGTGAAGTCTCTCCCTGATCTCCTGTTTTAGTGTAAATTTTCATCTTAAGCGGGCTGTTTAACTTTTATATTTTGATTCATTGCGTCTGATTCTACTAATCCATCTTTTAATCGAACGATGCGATGAGCATGCTGCGCAATATCTTCCTCATGCGTTACCAATATTACGGTGTTTCCTCTGCGATGAATCTCGGCAAATAATTCCATTATTTCGTCAGATGTTTTTGAATCGAGATTACCCGTAGGCTCATCGGCAAGGATGATACTCGGATTCGTTACAAGTGCTCTTGCAACTGCAACACGCTGACGTTGACCTCCTGAAAGTTCGTTTGGTCGGTGTGTCATACGGTCGTACAAACCAACGCTCTTCAATGCTTCAGCAGCTCTTGCTTCGCGATCAGCTTTGTTTACTCCTGAATAAATAAGTGGCAATGCAACATTCTCTAATGCCGTACTTCTAGGCAATAAATTAAACGATTGAAATACGAATCCGATTTGTCGGTTCCTGATTTCGGCTAATTCATTGTCCGACATTTTTGCCACATCAACACTATTCAAAAAATACTCACCTCCAGAAGGAGTATCTAAGCATCCTAATACATTCATTAAAGTTGACTTCCCCGAACCCGATGAGCCCATTAAGGCTACGTACTCGTTCTTGAAAATTTCTAAGCTAATATCTCTGAGAGCAAATATTTTTTCCGTTCCTACCTGATAGGTTCTAGAGATATGGTTGACATTTATGATTGATTCCACAAAAAATAAATTTTATCAAAGGTAACAAACAGATGCGTATTCTGTTTACCAGTATTGTTTATTTAACGACTATCTGATTAATATCTGATTTTGAAATCTTCTTTTGAAAATCCGGGATTGAAAAATACAATTCCCATCATATAAACATCTATCGAGATTCGTACACTTGGATGTTTGATTATTTCTTTCCAAGCTTCTTTCATTTCCTCCGACCAATTAATATCATCAAAAATGATAAATGAATCATCGTGCATATAAGGCAAACACATTTCAAAATACTTGAGCGTTGGAACTAACCGATGATTCCCATCAATATATACTGCATCAACTTTCTGTTTGCTTTGTAAACAAGTTGCTAATGTATCATCGAAATTTCCTGTAACAATTTCAATATTTAAATCTGAAAATTGTTCAAGTTGCTTTCGCGTATACTCTGCTGTTGTATCACATCCTTCTAAGGTTGTTAGTTTCATCTTCGGATTTCCCGAGCTGATGTATAAAGAGCTAATGCCTAAAGAAGTTCCGAGTTCAATTACATTTTCAGGTTTTAAATACGCCATTAAACGAAAAAGCATGCGCGCATATTTAGGTGGCTTTGCTGCATTTTTTGCAATCGATGCAATCGTTAGTTCTTTTTTCTTTTGACCATTTACTCCTGCACCAAAATCTTTAACCGCAATTATCGAATTGTTTTTTAAACAAGCTTCGCGATAGGATTCAATACGATTTTGCGCAGGATTTTTTTTATCAAAGCGCCAAACTGCCTCATTTAAATTATAAAGGAAAGTCGATTGTAGTCCGTGGCGACCAACAGACGAAAACCAATAGACAATATATCCAATTACCAATCGAAATAATCCAATCATGATTCGTTGCTGTTTGCTCTCAATGAAAACATCACACTAGCAAAAAGAATGGTAATAATCATTCCTAAAGCAAATAAAGAGGGAATGTGAAAAAATTCTGCGGCAATCATTTTAGCTCCAACAAAAATCAGAATGATAGCGATACCATATTTCAAATACTTAAAAATTTTCATCAGATGTGATATCCCAAAGTACAACGAGCGTAATCCTAATACAGCTAAAACATTACTGCAATAAATAATGAATGCATTTTTACTAATCGAGAGCGATGCAGGAATGGAGTCGACAGCAAAAATTAAATCGGTGAATTCAATCACAACTAACACGAGTAACAAGGGAGTAGCAATTAGTTTTGTATTTTTTCGAGTGAAAAAATTTGATCCATCATATTCGTCGCTCATTGGAACAAATTTGTGCATGATTCTAACTACAAAGTTTTTCGACAAGTCAGCTTCCTCATCCTCATGATGAAAAAATATTTTGAATCCAGTAAATACCAAAAACGCACCAAACAAATACACAAGCCATTCAAAGTGATGAATCAATGTGACACCCGCTGAGATAAAAACTCCTCTTAACACTAACGCCCCTAATATACCCCAAAACAAAACTCTGTGTTGAAACTCATCGGGCACTTTAAAATACTTAAATACAATAATGAATACAAATAGATTATCAACGCTTAATGTCCATTCAATCAAATATGCAGTTACATACTCAGTTGCAGCGTTGCTTCCAATATTATTATAAATCCAAACACCAAATAATAGAGCAAGAACAATCCAAAATAAAACCCAGCCTATTGTTGATTTAACTGAAACCGCTTTGTTTTGGCGATTAACAAAAAATAAATCGAGTCCAAGTAACGCAAGTATACTTAAGTTAAAATAAATCCAAAATGATGAAGGAACAATATCGGTCATCAATTACTTTTTATAATTTTTTTCATCCAACGCATCTTTTCTCCATTGGTGGAAAAAGTCCATAACTATTCCTTTATCATATCCTTCTCCTTTTTCGAGATAAGCAGAATTTTGCGTATGTATTAATTCTCCATTCGAATTCAAGATAACAAACACAGGATAGCCGAATCGTTGAGGGAATTTCAATTGCTTTAAAACTTCTTCGTTTTTATTTTCCTTGCTGTAATTAATATGTTCTACAATAAAGTTTTTATTCATTGCCGAATCTAATTGCATATCAGTAGTAACAAATTTGTTAAACATTCTGCACCATTTGCACCAATTACCGCCTATCATCAGCAACACATGTTTATTTTCTGAAGTAGCTTTTAGCGTAGCATTTTTAATTTGTTCTGCTGCGTTTGCTTCTGGATGATAAATCAAAGAGTCTTGCGCATGTAACTCAATTGAGAATACGATTAAAAAAAAGAAGATTAGTTTTTTCATTTTTCGACAGGTTCAGGAATTACTTTTTCAAACTCTTGCTTTACATCTTCCAATGCAGGAAATAATAAATGCGATAAGTTTAATACAGGACTATATAACAAAGATTCTTGTTTTGTTTTTTTGTCAACTAATTGCACTCGATTATCAATCGGCTTGAAGATGGCCAAAATAACACTAACTGTTAACGCGAATTTTAATCCACCGAAGATGGCTCCTACCAACTGATTAATTTGTGTAAGCTTTCCGATTTTCAAAATGCCTTCTAAAAATTTGGCCAGTAAAATCATGACCACCAACACAAGAACAAAAACAAGAATGAAGGTAATCCAAGGAAGTACTCGTTCAGGACTATCCGTCATTTTTTTTACCATTCCTTCAAATAAACCAGAAAATTTAATTGCAACATATAATCCGAGTATGAGACCAATCATCATTGCTATTTCGAATATGATTCCTCGCTTCCAGCCTTTGTACAAGCCCCACGCAATTGGTAATGCAATCAGTATGTCCAGGTAGTTCATGTTAAAACAATGTTTTTGCTAATATAGTCGACTGCGCTTGGTTTAATTCAAGAACAAGCCAGCATTCATTAACAATAAAAAACTAAAAAAAGTTAATAAGCTTCAATTACCATTTTTACTCCAGGAAGTTCTTTTCCTTCGATGTATTCAAGCAAAGCGCCTCCACCAGTTGATACGTAACTTACCTGGTTAGCTAATGAAAACTGATTAATCGCAGCAGCAGAATCGCCACCACCAATTAATGAGAATGCTCCATTTGAAGTTGCAGCAACAATAGCATCAGCTACTGTCTTGGTTCCGTTTTCAAATTTTTTCATTTCAAAAACTCCCATCGGGCCATTCCATAAAATTGTTTTGCTTTCGGCAATCACTTTTGCAAATGCCGCAGCTGAATCAGGTCCAATATCAAGTCCTAACCAGCCCGCTTCTATATGACGGATATCCGTAGTGTTAGTATTCGCATCTTTGTCGAATTTATCACCATTCACAGAGTCGGTTGGTAAATGAATTTCAACACCTTTCGATTTCGCTTTTTCAAGAATAGAAAGAGCTAGGTCTAATTTATCTTCTTCACAAAGTGAATTGCCAATTTCGCCACCCATAGCTTTAATAAATGTGTATGCCATACCACCACCGATAATCAAATGGTTGACTTTGTTCATTAACTGATCGATGATTAAAATCTTATCAGAAACTTTAGCGCCTCCCATGATTGCTGTAAAAGGAGTAGCGGCATTATTCAATACTTTTTCGGCATTGTTTAATTCGTTCGCCATTACATAGCCAAACATGCTATTGCCTTTGAAATACTGAGCAATTACTGCAGTACTTGCATGCGCGCGGTGAGCAGTACCAAAAGCATCGTTTACATAAACATCACCTAATGCAGCGAGTTTTTGTGCAAATTCAGGATTGCCTTTTTCTTCGTCTTTATAGAAACGCAAATTTTCTAACAAGAGGACCTCACCATTTTGTAATGATGCAGCTGCTTCTTCTGCGGGAGCATTAATACAATCGGCAGCAAATTTTACAGGGCGATTCAACAATTCAGATAATGTTTCCACCGTATGCTTCAATGAATATTTCTCAGCAGGTCCTTCTTTCGGTCTTCCTAAATGCGACATAAGAATCACGCTGCCGCCATCTTTCAATATTTTTTCGATTGTCGGAATTGCAGCCTTGATACGCGTTGGGTCAGTAACCTGAAAATCGCTGTTAAGAGGGACGTTAAAGTCTACACGAATTAGGGCTTTTTTACCAGCAAAGTTGAATTGATCGATGGTTTTGATTTGCATAAGATTGAATTTTAAGAGCGCAAAAATAGGTGTTCTGAAGCTAAAAAAAACTTTTCCACTAAAGCGGTTGAATAAATTCTATTAAAAAATTAAAATCCTATCAACATAAAAGCAATTTTGAAAGGTCATTCCGCGTATTTTTGCAACAATGCAATTTAAAGATGTAATAGGTCAGGATGCTGTAAAGGCTCGTTTGTGTGCTTCACGAAAAGAAGGACGCGTAAGTCATGCGCAACTATTTTTTGGTCCTCATGGGTCAGGGGTATTGCCAATGGCAATGGCTTATGCACAATATCTTATTTGCCAACAATCAACTGACGATGATAGTTGTGGTACTTGCCCAGCCTGTCAGAA
>CAMBYJ010000139.1 GCA_945872015.1 Chitinophaga pinensis
ATCAGATAAAAGCAATTTCAATTTGTAATGATGCTCGTTTCGATTCGTGGAGCGATACTAGCATGACTTTTACTATTAGCGACCTAGGACAACAATTTGTAGATATAACTAGAACAACAGTCGTTAATGATAGTTATACCTTGACTGAATGGACCCCGCCTGCATATCGTTCTGATTTGATTACAAGTTATAATATTTATAGATCTATTGATCAAGTGAATTATAGTTTGATAGCTACAGTACCATCACAAGCATTATCTTATGACGATAATAATGTAAATGTAGATGCGCAAAATTATTACTACAAAGTAGAAATTGTCAATGTATGTAATATGGCCACCTTGCAAGGCCGAATTGGTTCTTCTATTTTGTTAGATGTTTACGAAAGTGAAATTTCAAATATTCTTAAATGGACAAAATACACCGACTGGGATTCAGGTGTAGAAAAATACGCGATTGAAAAATTAAATACGAGTGGCGAGTGGGAACAAGTAAAAATTGTTTCAGGTAGTACTACTGAATGGGAAGAGGAGTAGTTCCTTTGTCTTTTGCTTTTCTTATAGCAACATTCAATTCATATCCAATTAGCATTACAAGTGAGTTAATGTAAAGCCAGATAAGAATGATGATTAGTGTGCCAATAGAACCATATACTTTATTATAACTTCCGAAGTTGGTTACGAAATAATTAAATCCTAAAGAGGTTGCAATCAAAAGAAATGTAGCAAGTGATGAACCAGCAGTTACAAATTTCATTTTTTCTCTTTTGGATGGGCCGAAAAAATAAAGTATTGAAATTGCGGTAAAGCATAGCGTTACCAGTATGACCCACTTACCTACTTGAAGTAATAAAAGGTGAAAGATATTTTCTAATAATAATTCTTTGCTTGTGATGTAATAGTAAATCAGCTCACTTGTTATAATTAAAAGAATTGCAACAATAACTAATGAGGCAAGTAGTAGGGTGATTCCTATTGATAAAAAGCGCTGCTTCCAAACCGGACGATGATCTTTTCCGTGATAACTTCTGTTAAACCATCTCATCAATGCCATGATACCATCCGTAGAAACAAACAATGCGAAGAAGAAACCAAATGATAATAATCCACTATGCTGATGTCGTACAATGTCTTCAATAGTATTGTAAGCTGCTTCATAGGTATTGCCTGGCAACAAGGTGCTAATTAATGAAAGTAATTTATCTTGAAAATTATCAATTGGAATATAAGGTATCAATGTAAATAAGAAAATTACAGAGGGGAATAGCGCTAATAAAAAACTAAAAGCAAGCGACCTTGCTCGTGTTTGTAGTTCTGCTTCTTTTACACGTTGAACAAAGAAAGTAGCAACAGAATAAAATGGTATTCCTTCAAAGCCTGGTAGCTTTAATCTTTTTAAAAAGCTGATTAAAATTAATACGGGCGTTGAATTCAAAAGTGAATTCTTTATTCTTTTTACCATTACGTAATTTTTAAACTTAAGTCTAAGCTTTTAACAGAATGAGTAAGTGCGCCCATCGAAATATAATCGATGCCTTGAATAGCATAATCACGTAAATTGTCTTTCGTAATTCCTCCAGACACTTCAATTTTACATTTGCGGTTTATTAAGTCAACAGCTTCTTTAATCGTATCAGGTTTGAAGTTGTCTAACATAATTCTGTCAGGTATGCCTGTTGCAAGTGCTTCTTCTATTTCCTTTATACTTCTAGTTTCTATTTCTATAGGAATTGATAAGTTGTTTTCCTGCGTAAATTGTTTTGCTTTTACTAACGCGTTTTTAATTCCACCTGCACTATCAACATGATTATCTTTTATTAGAATCATATCGTATAGTCCAAATCTATGATTAGCGCCTCCACCAATACGTACAGCCCATTTTTCTATGTGGCGATTTAAAGGTGTTGTTTTACGGGTATCTAAAATTTTAATTCCAAAAGGACTAAGAATGCTAGCCATTTCATTTGTAACGGTTGCAATACCACTCATGCGTTGCATACAATTTAAAACAAGTCGTTCGGCTATAAGTATACTTTGAATATTGCCTTCAACAATAAATGCAATATCACCTGTTTTAATTTTATCACTGTCATTTAGAAACTGCTGAAAGTTTAAGGTAGAATCTACTTCCTGAAAAATAAGTTTGGCAAGGTCAACACCGGCTAATACACCATTTTCTTTAACAAGTAATTTGGCTTTACCTTGCTGGTCTTTGTTGATGGTTGAGAGTGTGGTAAAATCTCCTTGTCCAATATCTTCTTGTAACGATTGTTGAATAAAACTTGTAATGTCCATTTGAAGGAATTAAAGTACAAAGTAAATAAAAAAGGTTGCTATTTAAGCAACCTTCGTGTTTTATTCCTTCATAAAGCGTAGTTCCTGAATATTTACGCTTCCAGCGGCGACTTTAAAATAATAGTAAACTCTGTAATTCCCGTTGGAGGTAGTCAGATTCCCTATTGCGTATTTAGAACCGTCTTTTGATTCGCCACGGTGAATAATTGAGAAACTGCGAGGTGTGTTTTTGTTGAAAAAGGCTTTTAGTATCTGTTCTGCTTGTGCCTTACTGTAAACATCTTCTTGTCCTATTAATGTTAAATCTACTGAGCTCGAAAAATACCTGGCTACCGATTTTGCATCTCCTGATCTGATCGCATTGGCGATATCTTCGTAAGGGTCTAAAGTAGAAGCTGCTGAAAAGAATGAAAGCGGAGCAAATATTAAAAACAAAATCAATTTTTTCATAAGAGTGTTTTAAATTTTCGCTTCCAAAAATCAAGCCATTAGAATTTTTTCTCTGCCTTGATAAAGCATTTGCAATGATAATAGCATTTTTTGTATTTTTCAAAACTGAAAGCGGGATGTTTTCAACAAGAGATTATGAAGGTTAAGTTGATTTCAATTCACAAAACAAATGCTGCCTGGATACAGAGTGGACTAACGGAATATAGCAAGCGTTTAACCAATTATATTCCTTTTGAGCACATTGAATTAGATGTTAATTTGCAGAAGCTTAAAACAAAGGAGGCCATGCTTGCTGAGGAGTATAAAAAAGTAAATCAGGTAGTAAAGAAGTCCGATTATATTGTTTTACTAGATGAAGGTGGCAAGGAGTTTAGTTCAATAAAGTTTTCTGAGTGGTTGAATAAAAAGTTCGTTTCTGTGAATAGCGATATTGTGTTTATTGTTGGTGGAGCATTCGGATTTCATCCAGATTTAAAAGAAAGGGCGAGTGAGTCGATATCACTTTCAAAAATGACCTTCACACATCAAATGGCAAGATTGTTTTTTACAGAGCAGTTGTATCGGGCTATGACCATTTTGAAAAATGAGCCATATCACCATCAATAGTTTATTTTAAGTTTAAAAGTTTTTGGTAGGCAAGGTGATATTTTTCAATACCTGATGCTAATGAAAATCCCTTTTGACCAATAGCTCGTAATCGTGATTTCTCATCTGGATCATTCGCAGCATTGATGATAAATTCAACAGCACTGCTGTATTCAGCCTCATTATAATTTCTGCATACAAATCCTGATTTGTTAGCTTCCATAATTTTGCTTGTATCACCAACGCCATCATTGCAAACAGTTGGAATACCCATGCATAGTAATTCTGCTTTTTTGGTAGGAGAGCTAGCGATTTTAGAAAAACTTGGAGTAATAAAATAAACAGTAGCATTGCTAATGCTTAGCAATGTTGGCAATTCAGTTCTATTTGCCGATTTGAAAACGAGATCAGATAAATTGATGTTTTTCGAATTGGCGATTTCTTGAATTAACTGAGGATTTTCCTGTGTAATAAATAAAAATTTTGCGTTTGCTTTTTTTGATTTTAAAACCTGAAAAAAATCGAGCATTTTATCAGGCATATACCAGGTTGAGATACTTCCTAAATAGGTTAGGATAAAATCATCTTTATCAAATCCTAAATCTGTTTTTTGCTGAAAAGTTTTAGCACGCTGAATTGATGTGTAATCAAAATGAGTATCATCCACACAGCAAGGTATAACACTGATGTTATTTTTGTTTTCTCCTCGAATTCGATTTATTGCGGGTATGGCAGCATTAGTGAGTGATATGATATAATCAGCATCACCAAATAATTTTACTTCGAGATTTTTAAAGAATCGGTAAATAAATTTAAATACCGGGTTATTTAAATTCCAGATTTTACCTTCCACACGTTCGTCTACCCAAAAGCCACGCATATCGAAAATAAAAGGTAATTTATACTTTAGTTTTAAACTTCTGCCTACGATTGCCGAAAGATAACTTCTGCAATGAACAGCATCAAACTTTTTTTGTTGATGTAATTTATTGGCCTTCGATTTCATTTTAAATAAATCGTAGACTGTGCTTAAAACGGGAGGATTTTTAGTGTACTGTATAGGGTGCCAGGTGATGTTATGCTCACTGCAAATCTTTTCAATTAATGTTTGATGTAATGAGAATTTATCGGGCTTTTCAAAACTAATCAAATCGAATTCAAATCCCATTTTACTTAATCCACAGAGGTAGGGTAAAACCTGCGACTGACCAAGAGGGTCGGTCATGCCATCGTAGGAGATATAGAGAACTTTGACTTTCAATTTTTATTTGCTAAAATACTTAAAAACTGATAAAGGAGATAGACTAAACTTGCCTAAGAAATTTTATCTTTGAAAACGATTTTATTAACTGGTCAACCATGAACGTATATTCTTTACTTGACATATTATTTGTTCCGGTTTACCTTTTTATTATTCTCTTTACCGCCCGTATTTATCAAGCTAAACGAGTTGTTGATAATCCCGAATACAAGTACATGTTCACAGGATTAATAGCTAAGTTGGTTGGTGGTATTGGGTTAGCACTTGTATACACGATTTACTATCCTGGTGGCGATACTCTTCAATATTATTGGGATAGTTTGGCATTTCAAAAATTGATTTTCGTTGATTTTAAATCTTTTTGGTATGTACTTACAAGTAAAGCTGATATTTCTAATTATTATTATTTCAGTGATGAGACAGGATATCCAGCCTATTGTCGTGATCCTAAATCATGGTTTGTAGTTAAGATTTCTTTATTTATTGTTGGTTTTAGTATGCAGAGTTACCTAATCACCACTATTTTATGCTCTGCATTTTCATTTATTGGTATATGGAAGTTGTTTAGGGTATTTGCTCAAGAGTTTCCAGCAATACAAAAGGAAATGGCCATTTCGTTTTTGTTCGTTCCTTCCGTTTTTTTCTGGGGCTCGGGATTGCTGAAAGATACTTTTACATTTGCAGCATTAGGGTTTTTTATTAGCGGAGCATATAATACACTCATTGCGAATAAAAGAGTTTTTAGAGGTGTTTTCACGATGTTGCTTTCAGGATTTGTGATTATCTCTATCAAACCATATATCCTCGTTGGTCTTGTTCCTTCTATGATTTTATGGATAATAGTTAAATACATAAAGAAAATAGAAGTTGCTACATTGCGTTCGATTTCTTTACCATTATTGTTGGTGTTG
>CAMBYJ010000140.1 GCA_945872015.1 Chitinophaga pinensis
GGTGATCGGAATAATTACAATTTTAGTTTTAACAATGATAATATAAACAGCGGAATGATAACATTACTATTACTCTTCGTACCGCTCGTTGCTTCATTAGCTTGTTTGCTTTTTGATAAAGCAAAAGTGAAAGTGTTTGCATTGGGTGCGTCACTCATTAACTTAGGAATCTTAGCGTATTCCTTCACGCTGTTTAAGTCAGATATGTCGTATCAGTTTCTTGTAGATTACTGGTGGGTAAAAGATTTAGGAATCAGCTTTAAACTTGGTTTAGATGGAATCAGTATTTTGTTAGTTGCATTAACTAACTTTTTAATGCCATTAATTATTTTAAGTTCTTTCCGCACTGAATATAAAAATGCAACTGCTTTTTATTCACTGATGCTATTTATGCAATTTGCCTTGATAGGTGTATTTGCTGCGTTAGATGGATTCTTGTTTTACATCTTCTGGGAGTTAGCGTTAATACCTATTTATTTCATCTGTTTATTCTGGGGTGGAGAAGATCGCGTTCGAATTACACTTAAATTTTTCATCTATACATTAACAGGTTCGTTGTTAATGTTGGTTGGGTTAATCTATGTTTATTTACAAACTCCAGGTGCTCATTCATTCGATATTAATGCGCTTTACTCAACAGCATTATCAGCTTCAGATCAGTCGTGGTTGTTCTGGTGTTTCTTCTTAGCATTTGCGATAAAGATTCCAATCTTCCCTTTACATAGCTGGCAGGCTGATACCTATACTGATTCTCCTACTCAAGGCACGATGTTGTTGTCGGGTATTATGTTGAAAATGGGTTTGTATGGTTTGATTCGTTGGATGATTCCATTCTTGCCAGAAGGAGTTGATCAATGGGGAAATGTAGCTATGATAATGTCAATTACAGGTGTTGTTTATGCTTCTGTGATGGCCTTAGTGCAAAGTGATTTCAAACGTTTGATTGCTTATTCTTCTGTTGCTCACGTAGGATTAATTGCAGCTGGTATATTTTCTATGAATATACAAGGTATGCAAGGTGCCATGGCACAAATGCTAGCACATGGTGTAAATGTGGTTGGGATTTTCTTTGTTGCGGACATTATCTTCCGAAGAATGAAAACAAGAAACTTAGATGAGTTAGGTGGCTTAGCGAATAATACCAGAGTTTTTACAATTCTATATTTAATTATTTTATTAGGTTCTGTTGCATTGCCACTTACCAATGGATTTGTGGGTGAGTTTTTATTATTAAATGGCGTTTACCAATATGATGCGTGGATGGCTGCTATCGCTGGATTAACAGTGATTTTAGGAGCGGTTTATATGTTACGATCTTATCAGAAAATAATGTTAGGTGAGCCTCATGCGAGAAGTATTGAATTTACAGGTTTGCATCAAACAGAAAAAATAGTATTAATAGTAGTAGCATTAGCGATTATCGTTGGTGGTATATATCCAAAGCCAATTCTTCAGATTGCAGGACCTGCATTAGAAGATTTATTGGCACAAGTAAAAGACATTAACTGATTATGAATACACTTATCATAATATCCCTCCTTGGTGTTGTGGCTATGATGGCCGATGCACTTCGATTTAAAAAAGCGTTGTTGCCAATTATTGTTGCAGGGTTGCTTGCAGGACTTGGTTTTGCAATTTCATCTTGGAATACGAACCTATCGTATTACCATGAAATGGTGTTGTTTAATAATTATGCGTTGGCGTTTACATCATTGATGATTGTAATTACATTGCTTTGGATGATTATCTCCAAACATTATTTTTCATCTTCCTCCAATATGGCTGAGCATGCAGCATTGGTTTTGTTCGTTTTAACTGGTGCCATTATCATGACAGCATTTTCTGATTTGTCGATGTTCTTTGTAGGCTTGGAAATTTTATCAATTAGCTTATATGTGCTTGCTGCAAGTAATAAATCGGAGTTGCGTTCTAATGAGGCTGGTATGAAATACTTCCTGATGGGTGCTTTTGCAACTGGGTTTTTATTGTTCGGTATTGCCTTAATTTATGGCGCAACTGCAACGTTTAACCTTGCTAAAATTGCATCATTTATTTCTGTTTCTGAAGCTGCAGGAAACACACCGATGTTCGTTTATGCGGGTGTTTTATTAATAATGGTTGGACTTTTATTTAAAGTTTCTGCGGCTCCGTTTCATTTCTGGGCTCCTGATGTTTACGAAGGTGCGCCAACAGTAATTACTGCATTTATGGCTACGGTTGTTAAGACTGCTGCGTTTGCTGCATTCTATCGCTTATTCAGTACTTGCTTCGTAGAGCTTTCAGGATTTTGGTCGAATACAATGGCTGTTATTGCAGCATCTACAATGATTGGTGGAAACATATTGGCTGTTTATCAAAAGAGTTTAAAGAGAATGATGGCCTATTCAAGTATTGCGCATGCAGGTTATATGTTAATGGCTATTGTTGCAATGAATAAAATTTCAGCCAATGCTATTTTTATGTACACAGCAGCCTATTCAATTGCAAGTATCGGTATGTTCGCCTTGATGCAAGCAATGACTGCAACAGGTGATGAGTCGGTGGATTCTTTGAAAGGTTTATCAAAAAATAATAAGGGAATAATCGTTTTCATTAGCGCTTTAGTGTTCTCCATGGCAGGCATTCCTCCAATGGCTGGTTTCTTTGCCAAATACTACATATTCTTAGGGGCAATGCAGTCGGGTTATCAGTGGTTAACGTTAGTTGCAGTATTATCTTCGTTAATAGGGGTTTATTATTATTTCAGAGTGATTTTCGTTTCATTACAAGAGAATAATGAGTCGGCTGGATTAACACTGAATCGTGGACAATGGACGTTAATTATTGCTAGTGCTTTATTGTCGCTTGCTATTGGAGTTGCACCTGCGGTATTGTCAACACTTTCTCTCTGAGGTATTGACTTTTATTGGTTTATTTTTTTAAATTTGTAGGGGTGGGGAATGTCCACCACAAATTAATTGTACTCGTTACTCAATTCTAGTCAGGACACTGCATGCTATGACCTATACAAGTTTCTGCAAGTATTTTGTTGCATTTTTATTTTTTTGCTTTTCAGGATATAACGGATATGCTTATACTAAAAGTCAGGCTGTAGATATTACAACAACAGATTCAATAACCAATGTTTCGTGTAATGGTGGTTCTGATGGTTCTATCGATCTTACGGTATCTGGTCCCAATACCCCGTTTACATTTTTATGGTCAAATAATGAAACAACAGAAGATATTACAAACCTAGCATCAGGGAATTACGCTGTTACCATCTTTGATGCATTAGGTGATAGCCTGAATTTATCATTTGTTGTTAGTGAGCCTTTGCCAATAACAATTTCATCTAGCATTAATTCAGTTACTTGTTTTGGTGGAAATGATGGGTCTATTTCGTTGACAATTTCGGGAGGAACAGGTTCCTATAGTTACCAATGGAGTAATGGGGAATCTACCGCTGCACTATCAAATTTATCGGCAGGTAGCTATACTGTGACTATAACTGATTCGCTAAATTGTTTTACTTCGGATGTGTTTAACGTTACTCAGCCATCTGCAATTAATATTCTTGCAACAACTTCCGATTTAACATGTAACAACGCATTAAATGGGGCAATTGATGTTTCGGTTTCGGGCGGGACAGGTTCTTATTCTTATTTATGGAGCAATGGAGAGTTGTCTGAAGATTTATTACTTATCAGCTCAGGTAATTATACCTTAACGATTACTGACACCAATGGCTGTATCAACTCATCAAGCTTTGTTGTTAATGAACCAGCGCCTATAAACATTGGAGCTGTTGTTAATTCGATTAATTGTTTTGGCGATGCTACCGGTGCAATTGATATTTCAGCGGCTGGTGGAACTGGTGTTTTAAATTATTTATGGAGCAATGGATCGGTTACTGAAGATTTAAATGGAGTTATTGCAGGATTATACACTATGACTATTGCTGATGCTAATGGCTGCGTGAAAGACACCACTTTTGAAATGCTTCAAAATACAGAAATTATAATTTCAGGTATTGTGTCTGATGTGACCTGTAATGGGTTTTCAGATGGTGCTATTCAGTCATCTGCGATTGGCGGTAGTGGTGTTTATACTTTTACATGGGATAACTCAGTTGTTTCACAAAACTTAACTGCATTAACAACAAATAATTATTCACTTACTGTTCTAGATAATTTAGGTTGTGAAGCGCAACAAACATTTACTGTTAATGAGCCATCCATAATTGTTATCAGCAGTAGTGTTACTAATGCAACATGCTTTGGATTTAGTAATGGAGAAATTGCTCTTACTTCAAATGGAGGAGTTGGTAATTATAGTTATCAGTGGAATAATGCAACAGTTGATTCAGTTTTACAAAATATAGTTGCTGGAAATTATTCTGTTGTTGTTACGGATGGTAATGGATGCACTTCATCAGAATCGTTCACGATTGACCAACCTGATTCATTGATTTTATCGGGAGTTGTTTCAGATGTTTTATGCAATGGATCTTCAGATGGAAGTATCAATCTTAGTGTTACTGGAGGAATTGCTCCATATTTTTATCTGTGGTCTAATGGAAATACTACTGAAGATATAAGCAGTATTTCCTCTAATGTTTATACAGTAACTGTTACCGATAATAACAATTGTTCATCATCGACTAGTTTTACAATCAACCAGCCGGATGTACTAGCGCTTTCATTAAACTCGGTCAATCCAACCTGTGGCGCATCCAACGGAAGTATATCCGCTAACGTTAGTGGAGGTGTTAGTCCTTATGCTTATTTATGGAGCAATTCATCAACTTCTACTTCTCTTTCAAATCTTGCTGCTGGTTCATATACCTTAACAATTACAGATGTTAACGGATGTACAACAAATCAAACAGCAACATTAATTAATCAAAATGGACCTTCGATCACATCAGGATTAACAACCGATCTTTTGTGTAATGGTGGAAGTAATGGAGCGATTGATATAACGATTTCAGGTGGTGTAGGTCCTTTTGCTTACAATTGGAGCAACGGACAAACAAGTCAAGATGCAAACGGACTAACTGCGGGTAATTATACTGTTGTGGTTACGGATGCGAATAGTTGTACGGTATCGGCTTCATATACGATTAGCGAAGCAATAGCATTAGGATTGTCATTAGCTACAGTGAACCCAACCTGTGGCGCATCCAACGGAAGTATATCCGCTAATGTTAGTGGAGGTGTTAGTCCTTATGGTTTTTTATGGAGCAATTCATCGACATCTACTTCCTTATCAAACATAGCTGCTGGTTCATACACCTTAACAATTACAGATGTTAACGGATGTACAACAATTCAAACAGCAACATTAATAAATCAAACAGGCCCTTCAATTACATCAGGAATAACAACCGATCCTTTGTGTAATGGTGGAAGTAATGGAGCGATTGACATAACGATATCAGGAGGTGTAGGTCCTTTTGCTTACAATTGGAGCAACGGACAAACAAGTCAAGATGCAAACGGAT
>CAMBYJ010000141.1 GCA_945872015.1 Chitinophaga pinensis
CAACTTCAGACAACACATTTAAAGATCCGAAAGTGGATAAAAAAGAAGTGGAAGTGAACGCTGCAGTTAAAGTAGTCGACACGACTAAAACTACTAAAATCGAGAAAACGGAAACAACTAATGCTATAGTAAATACTGAAAAAGAAAAAGTAAATCAGATACCAAAAACCACTACAAAGGCAGATGTTGATTATTCAAAGATGGCTTTTATTACAATTCAAGTAGGAGCAGTTAAAGAAGGTGGTGCTATTTCGCCTAAGGTCAAAGACTTAAAAACGGTTTTTAATATCACTTTCGAAGATGGTTATACCAGGTATTTTGTAGGTCGTTTTTCTACTATTGCTGATGCTAAAATTCGTCTTGAAAAACTGAAAGAAGCTGGATTTGAAGACGCATTTATGACGGCTTATGATCAACTTGTAAAAGTAAAATGCTCTGAAGTACAAAATAAGAAGTAGTTTTCGATTGATTTTTATTATCCGAAAACCACTGATTTAATCAACATTTTTTTGCTTAAAAATAACTTTCAAATTTAAAATTTGTTTGCTTGAATATTATTACTTTGCAAGAGTTGAAATTTATTGATTATGATAGCTAATATTCTGTTTGTTTTACTGCTGATTGCTGGCGTTGGTTTGTTTACAAAAAAAATCAGATCGGTTATTCGAAATATTAAACTAGGTCAGGATATCGACCTAAGCGACCGACCAATGGAGCGTTTACAAACAATGATTCGTGTTGCTCTTGGTCAATCGAAAATGGGCAGTCGTCCAGTTGCTGCATTTTTCCACGTGATTTTATATGTTGGATTTATTATTATCAATATTGAAGTCATCGAAATTATTATTGATGGGGTCTTTGGTACACACAGAGTTTTATCCTTTTTAGGTAGCTTTTATAATTTCCTAATTGGCTCATTTGAATATCTTGCCTTTTTAGTATTGATCGCTTGTTTTGTTTTCCTTTCAAGAAGAAATATTATAAAACTTAAGCGTTTCCATATGAAGGAAATGACAAAGTGGCCTAAGTCTGATGCTAACATTATTCTGTTTGTTGAAATATTTTTAATGTCAGCATTCTTAATTATGAATGCTTGCGATTTTCAGCTTCAATTATTACAATCGGAACATTATTTCAAAGGTGAAATAGTCGGAGCTTTTCCTATTTCTTCTCATTTGATTTCTTTTTTACCAAACGATGTAGCAACACTTGAGTTTATCGAACGTTTTTGCTGGTGGTTTCACATCATAGGAATTTTAGCGTTCTTAAATTACGTTCCTTACTCAAAGCATTTTCATATTATGTTAGCTTTTCCTAATACCTACTATAGCAAGTTAACGCCTAAAGGACAATTTTCGAATATGGATAGTGTAACGAATGAAGTAAAATTAATGCTTGATCCAAGTGCTGTTCCCCCTCCTGCTGATGCGCCTCCTGCTCGTTTTGGTGCAAAGGATGTTCAGGATTTAACTTGGAAACAATTAATGGATTCGTATTCGTGTACTGAATGTGGTCGTTGTACCTCTGCTTGTCCTGCAAACCTTACCGGAAAGCTTCTTTCTCCTCGTAAGATTATGATGGATACGCGTGACCGTTTGGAAGAAGTCGGAAAAAATATCGATCAGCATGGAGCAGATTTTAAAGACGAGAAATCTCTTTTAGGAAGTTATATTACAGAAGAAGAATTATGGGCTTGTACAAGTTGTAATGCTTGCACAGAAGCTTGCCCTGTGAATATTGATCCTTTGTCAATCATCATTGATATGAGACGATATTTAGTGATGGAACAATCGACAGCACCTGCTGAATTGCAAGGTATGTTTTCGAAGATTGAAAACAACGGAGCTCCATGGCAGTTTCCTGCATCCGACCGAATGAATTGGACAAAAGATGAAAATTAATTAACCACTGCGAATAAAAAAATGGAAAAATTAGTTGTACCAACAATGGCCGATATGATGGCCAAAGGAGAAAAACCAGAAGTTTTATTTTGGGTGGGATGCGCAGGTAGTTTTGATGACCGCGCAAAAAAAGTGACTAAAGCAGTTGCTAAAATATTACAACATACAGGAGTTAGTTTTGCTGTATTAGGAACCGAAGAAAGCTGTACTGGTGATCCTGCTAAACGTGCAGGACATGAATTTTTATTTCAGATGCAAGCCATGAGTAATGTGATGGTACTTAACGGTTACGAAGTAACGAAGATTGTTACTGCTTGTCCACATTGCTTCAATACAATAAAAAACGAATACCCTGCCCTTGGTGGAAACTATGAAGTGGTTCATCACTCGCAATTATTACAACAGTTAATTGATAACGGAAGATTAAAAGTAGAAGGTGGTAGTTTTAAAGGTAAGAAAATAACCTTCCATGACCCATGTTATTTAGGTCGTGCGAATGGTGAATATGAAGCTCCCCGTTCTGTTATTCAGAAGTTAGATATTTATTTTACTGAAATGAAACGTAGTCGTGCAAACGGATTATGTTGTGGTGCTGGTGGTGCGCAAATGTTTAAAGAACCTGAAAATGGTAATAAAGACATTAACATCGAACGTGCTGAAGAAGCATTAGCATTAAACCCTGAAATAATTGCAGTTGGTTGTCCGTTTTGTATGACCATGCTTTCTGACGGTGTAAAGAATTTTAATAAAGAGCACGATGTTGAGGTTAAAGATATTGCTGAAATGATTGCTGAGGCAATTGATATAAAATAACGAATGGATAATCAACAAACAGGATTTAAACATTTCGTTGAGGAAGTTGGAAATATTTCTGCTTTCACATGGAAGTTTATAAAAGCCTTTTTTAATCGTAAGCAGGAATGGAAAGAGATTATCCGTCAGTGTTATATTATTGGTTATCAGTCGATGCCACTAGTAGGTATCACCGCTTTTATTATGGGATTGGTTTTAACAGTTCAATCACGTCCTACACTCGAAGAATTTGGTGCTGTTAGTTATTTGCCAGCTATGGTTGCATTATCAATGGTTCGTGAAATTGGTCCAGTAGTTACAGCACTTATTTGTGCAGGTAAAATTGGATCAAGTATTGGCGCCGAGTTAGGTTCTATGCGAGTGACGGAACAGATTGACGCAATGGAAGTCTCAGGAACAAATCCGTTTAGATATTTAGTGGTGACACGCGTAACAGCTTGTATATTTATGTTACCAGTACTAGTTGTTGTTGCAGATGGTATTTCATTGTATGCTTCTTATCTGGGAGTTAATCTAAAAGGTGTTTTAACATGGAATTTATACTACCATCAGGTATTTGAATCGTTATCTTTTTCTGATATTCTTCCTGCTTACATTAAAACGTATTTCTTCGGATTAGCAATTGGAATTATTGGATGTTACAAAGGATATTACTCGAATAAAGGAACAGAAGGTGTAGGAATAGCTGCTAACTCTGCGGTAGTTGTTTCATCGTTAGTGGTATTTATTATGGATTTAATTGCAGTGCAAATTGCAGATATGTTAGGTTATACATAGTCATGAAAGAGGAAACAGTTGTTGTAACGCAAAATCTTGTTAAGTCATTTGGGAGTAATCACGTCCTGAAAGGCTTTAACATGGAATTGCATAAAGGCGAGAACTTAGTAGTGTTAGGAAAATCAGGTTCAGGGAAATCTGTTTTGATAAAGTGTATGGTCGGTTTACTTTATCCTGATAATGGAAGTGTGAAGGTATTCGGACAAGAAGTATCTGATTTAACCGTTCATGAGATGGATGAATTAAGAACGAGAATTGGATTCTTATTTCAAAGTAGCGCATTATATGATTCGATGACGGTAAGAGAGAATTTAGAGTTTCCTTTAAAACGACATCATCCAAAATTAAATCAGAAAGAAGTAGACGATTTAGTTATGGAAGCATTAGCGAACGTTGGACTTGAACGTGCAGTAGACTTAATGCCTTCAGAACTTTCAGGTGGTATGAGAAAGCGTATTGGTTTAGCTAGAACGCTAATTTTAAAACCAGAAATCATGTTGTATGATGAGCCTACAACGGGTTTAGATCCAGTAACAAGTAGAGAAATAAGTGAATTAATATTAGAAGTACAAAATAATTATAAAACATCATCTATTATTATTACTCATGATATGGATTGTGCCCGTACAGTTGCTAACCGCGTTATTATTTTAATTAACGGCGAACGATATGCGATGGGTACTTTTGATGAGTTAATGAATTCAGATGACCCTCAACTAAAACCATTCTTTGCGGCATTATGAAAAATAAATATTCGAATTTTAAATTAGGTATATTCGTTACAGTTAGCCTCGTATTGCTTATTGTTTCGTTGTATTTTATCGGAAATAAAAAGCACATGTTTTCAAAGACAACAACTATATACGCTGTCTTTCATAGCATCGATGGATTAAGAGCTGGGAATAATGTTCGTTTCGCCGGAATTGATATTGGTAATGTTAGTGCTGTTAAAATCATTAACGATTCGACGGTAATTGTATCCATTCAAATTGAAGAAGACTCTAAACGATTTATTTGTAAAAATGCAATTGCGGATGTTGGGTCAGATGGTTTGATGGGTAATAAATTGGTGAATATTAATCCTAATAAAACTCAAGCGCCACCTATCGAAAATAATGATACGATTCAGTCAATTACTCCGATTGCTAGCGATCAAATGATTCGGACCCTAAATACAACAAATGATAATGTTTTGGATATTACAAACGATTTAAAGAACATTACTAAGCGTATTAATGCTAGTAATGCTTTATGGTCGTTGTTGTCTGATACAGGAGCTGCTAATCAGTTATTGACAACTATCGACCGATTAGAATCAACGGCTAATAACGCTAATCGTTTATCGTCGGATGCTGAACAAATTGTAAAAGATATCAGAGCTGGAAAAGGAAGTGCGGGTAAGCTATTAGTGCAAGATTCTATCGCCAATGAAATGCAATCGTTATTAAGTTCATTAAATGACGCCTCTGATACTGCTAAGTTGGCACTACATCATATGCATGAGTTCATGAAGGATTTAAACTTGACACCAGGTTCTTTAGGTGTTTTAGCGCGTGACACAGTAATGGCTAATGATATGAAGTCGATGATGTTTAATTTAAAAGAAAGTACTTATCATTTAGACGAAAACATGAAAGCTCTCCAAGGAAATATATTCTTCAAAAAGTATTTTAAGAATCAGGAGAAGAAAAAGAAAGCTGGGAAGTAAAAACTAATCTAGTTCATATTTCTATTTAATACACTTACCAATAGTTTTTTTACTGTTTCCATTTCCTCTGCTTTGCCTCGACTCCGCTCGGCAAACCAACATCTTTACCCGATTCCTGAGCGAAGTCTAACTAAGGAAGCTTTAATGTTGTGTAAATATCATTACTGATTATTGACTAATTTTCATTTGTAAAATCAATACTACGACTCCGCTCGGCAAACCAACAACTTTACTCGCTTCCTGAGCGAAGTCTAACTAAGGAAGCTTTAATGTTGTGTAA
>CAMBYJ010000142.1 GCA_945872015.1 Chitinophaga pinensis
GCAAGTATAACACTTTTTCCTTGAGCAAAATAAGCATCAAGAAGTTCGGGGTTAATTAATTTGTTGCGTTTCAACAATTCTTCTTTGGTAATAGCAAAAGACTTAAATGTCTCCACCAATACATCGCAGAAGTGACGATAAAATTTTGCAGCAATGCGATTATGTTCTTCTTTGGATAGCGCTGGATAAGAATTAGCGATATTGCGAATAACTACCTTCTTACGATATCCAACGAGATGAAAGAAGAGAACAAACAAAGCATCCGACAAAAAATAAAGCACCCTGAAAGGAAGGTATGCGATGGGTAAAATGATTAAATAATAGAGAAGATAATTCAGGATATTCATATTCGCTTACTTTTGCAAAAGTACCAATAAAGTAAACATCTCACGAATCAATCCTATTAGTTACTTTTAAGCATGTCCTTGTTAAACGATTTTTACAAGCTGGGAATAAGTGAAAATGCCTCTTTAGTTGAAATCAAGAAGGCCTATCGGCTTAAAGCCAAAGAATTCCATCCTGATGTAAATGATAGTCCTGATGCAGCTGAACAATTCAGACAAATTTCGGAAGCTTATCAGCGCATTATCGATTTTCGAGAAGGACGACATAGCTACCAACAGCCTGCTATCGATTATGAAGCAATTCTTCGAGAAAAAGCCAGAGCACAGGCCCGCATGCGCTATCAGGAATGGAAACAAAAGCTGGAAGAAGAGGAACGAAACAAGTCGATACATGAGATTTATTGGAGTAAAAACGTTTCCTACATCCTCCTACTTATAACGCTAATTTTGCTTTCAGATCAGTTTGTCGGAACAAAGATTCGCGTAGAAAAAATCATCAAGACGACCATTACAACCGACGAGCAAATTTACTACACCATCGAGACAGACCATCGAAAAATTGAAATCATCAGTGATCGGGAGATTGATGGACTGGAGTCGAATAGCCTTATTATGGTTGGAGAGACGCCATTACTGCATTCGATGAAGGAAATCAGAACAATTCAGAATAAAGTTATCATTCCCGACAATATTGTAGGTAACTTTACGCCTGCATTAATAATTAACCTTATTTTACTTTTATTCAACTTTTACTATCCACTTAAAACCTATCATCAAAAATTGTGGATAAAAACATTGTTGATCATAAGTTCACTCTACTATTTAGTTTCATTTTTACAAGCACAACATTAATTGTTGTAACATCATCCTATGAACTTTGACAATCTCAACATAATTGAACCTATTTTACAGTCGTTGCGTGAGGAAGGCTACACGAAGCCAACCCCCATTCAGGAGAAAGCAATTCCAATCGTTTTAAATAAACACGACTTATTGGGTTGTGCGCAAACAGGAACAGGCAAGACAGCAGCGTTTTCTATTCCTCTTTTGCAATTGATGCATCAGCAAGGAAGAAAAAAAGGAATTACCTGTTTAATTCTTACTCCGACGCGTGAGCTTGCCATTCAGATTAACGAAAGCATTGCTGCTTATGGAAGGCATTTAGCAATTCGTCATACTGTTATTTTTGGAGGCGTATCACAACTTCCTCAAACGCAAGCACTGCGTAACGGAATTGATATTTTAACAGCTACGCCTGGCCGTTTGTTAGATTTAATGAATCAACGTATCATCTCATTAAGCGATATCGAATTTTTCGTTTTAGATGAAGCTGATCGAATGTTAGACATGGGCTTTATTCATGATGTAAAAAAAGTTGTAGCAAAGCTTCCTGAAAAGCGTCAGACATTATTTTTCTCTGCTACCATGCCGTTGGAAATTGCTGAGTTAGCTAAAAAGATTTTAAATAATCCGAAGTACGTTGAAGTCACTCCAGTATCATCAACGGCTGAACTAGTTAAACAGGAATTATATTTCGTGAACAAAAGTGATAAGCGTGATTTCCTCTCAGATTTACTATTAGAGCAACCTATTACAAGTGCGATTGTGTTTACACGCACCAAGCATGGAGCTGATCGTGTAGCGCGACATTTACAAAAGAATGGAATTAAGGCGGATGCTATTCATGGAGATAAATCGCAGAATCAGCGACAAAATGCATTGAATAGCTTCAAAAGCGGTCAGTCGCGGGTGTTAGTAGCAACCGATATTGCAGCTCGAGGAATTGATATAGATAATTTAAGTCACGTAATAAACTTCGATATTCCTAACGTGGCTGAAACGTATGTCCATAGAATTGGAAGAACAGGTCGCGCAGGTGCAGCAGGTATCGCTATCAGTCTTTGTGATTTTGAAGAGCAAGCTTACCTTCGCGATATTGAAAAGCTGATTGGAAAAAAGATTGAATACAAGAATCCTTCAACGCATCTAAAAAAAGCAGAAGCGCCACCTGAAGGAGCGAAAAAAGATTTCCGTCATCAGAAGAAAAATCAGGCACCAAAAAGAAAATAATTTAATCAAGTCTATTAGTTTTGTAATCGTTCAACATCAACTATGGAAAGTATCAGCGCTTTTGAAATGATTAAAATTGGAATTGGTCCATCAAGTTCACATACGATGGGGCCATGGATTGCTTCGGGCATGTTTATCCGAAGAATACAGCAATTTAGTCCGCTAAAGGAAGTCGTTTCTGTTAAAGCTCACCTCTATGGTTCACTTGCTAAAACAGGTAAAGGACATGGAACGGATGTAGCATTATTAATGGGATTAAGCGGCGAAGATTATACCACCATTGATACCAATACTATTACCGAGAAATTTGAAAAACTTCAAAATGGTAATACGTTAAAATTAAACAACACGAACACTATCGACTTTTCGTATACGCGTGACGTTATATTTCACAAAGACAAGAGCATGCCTCAACATCCGAACACGTTGGTGTTTGAAGCAACTTTAAAATCAGGAGAAGTTATAACAAGAAACTACTATTCTGTTGGAGGAGGATTTGTAGCAACTGATGAAGCAAACACGATTAATAAAAGTGCGATTGTTACTCCCTACCCTTGCCACATGGCTAATTCAATTTTGAGTTACTGTGAGGAGTTAAATTTATCGGTTAGCGACTTGATTTTTTTAAATGAACAAGCGTGGAGAAGCAAAGAGGAGATTACTGAAAAAGCCTTACATATCTGGAAGGAAATAAAAGATTGTATTTTCCGAGGCACGCATAAAAACGGAATTTTACCTGGAGGATTACAAGTAAAAAGACGCGCACAAGAAATTAATAACAAGCTATTACCGAATGCAAAATACAACAATGTTGACGAATGGATTGAATGTATCCGCAACAGTGAACGTGATTTTAATTCGGTAAATAAGTGGATTAGCTGCTTTGCATTAGCAGTAAACGAAGAGAACGCATCATTCGGAAGAATCGTCACTGCTCCTACTAACGGTGCCGCAGGTGTGATTCCAGCTGTACTGATGTATGCTTACTGTTTTGAAAAAGATTTTTCAGAAGATAAAATTGTTCGTTTTATAATTACTGCTGGAGAGATTGGAACTTTATTTAAGAAGAATGCAACCATCAGCGCAGCGATGGGCGGTTGTCAGGCAGAAATTGGTGTGAGCAGTGCAATGGCCGCAGCGGCATTAGCAGAATGTCTAGGTGCTAGTCCGGGACAAGTTTTAATGGCAGCAGAGATTGCTATGGAGCATCATTTAGGACTTACATGCGACCCTATTGGAGGCTTAGTGCAGATACCATGTATTGAACGTAATAGTATGGGTGCTATAAAAGCAATTACTGCTTCCAACATTGCATTAGAAAGTGATCCATTATCTGCTCGTGTAAGTTTAGAAGACGTGATTAAAAGTATGTGGGAAACGGCAAAAGATATGAGTGCGAAGTATAAAGAAACATCTGAAGGCGGACTTGCAACAAATATCTCTGTGAATGTTCCTGAGTGCTAATTAAGGAAGCAACAAGGAACTATCTCCATAACTTAAAAAACGATAATTGTTTTGTAACGCGTGTTCATACACTTTTCTCCAATCGTTACCAATTAAAGCTGAAACTAATAACAATAATGTACTTTGTGGCTGATGAAAATTTGTAATCAAACCATCGATGATTTTAAATTGATAACCAGGTGCGATGATAATCTGTGTAAATCCTTCTACGAAATCTAAATCATTTACCTTCGCATAACTGATTAGGGCGGTTAGTGATTCATCGACAGAATAACTATTTTCCGATTCATAGGGCTCCCATTGACTAACTGAAAAATCATCGGCTATATGACCTTGTTCAATTATTTGAACACCCATCCAATACAAACTTTCGAGTGTACGCATTGAGGTAGTACCTACAGGGATTATTTTACGATGCTGTTTTTGTTGTTGAAGTTGTTGGATAGTTTCTATACTTACTTTAATTCGTTCGGAATGCATTACATGGTCTTGCATAGTTTCCGCTTTAACTGGTTTAAAAGTACCTGCACCTACATGTAAGAGCACGTTGAGCATTTGTGTGCCGTTTGATTTCAAATTGTCTAACAAACCATCCGTAAAATGTAAACCGGCAGTTGGAGCTGCTACAGAACCTTCATGAACAGCATAAACCGTATTATAACGGATACGGTCATCCGCTGTTGCAGTACGGTTCATATAAGGAGGCAATGGTAACTCACCAGCATTTTCTAATAACTCACTAAATGAAAAATCATTGTTATTCCATGTAAATTGAATCAATGACTCCTGACCGTAATTTTCAAGTCGCTGTGCAGAAAGTACAACTTCCGAATTATCAATAACGATCTTCAAATTCAAAATTTCATCTCTCCACTTTTTTGAATTCCCAACCATACAAATCCAATTAGTCGTATGTCGTTGCGAAAATGATTGTTCAATAGTAATTCCTTTTTGAGGCTCGAGGCAAAACACCTCGATTGCCGCACCTGATTCCTTTTGAAATGATAAACGCGCCTTTACAACTTTGGTATTATTAAAAACGAGCGTTGATTGCGCTGGCAGTTGAGATTCAATCGATGCAAAAACTTGGTCACTGATGGCACCTTTATGATAAACCAATAACCTAGATTCTGCACGATTAGAAACTGGCGAGGCCGCTATCTTTTCAGCGGTCAATTCATAGGTAAAATCAGCAATATTTATTGTTCCCGGGTGATTCATGGCGCAAAGATAATCATAGACGGTTGTTATTTCTGATACAAAATTTTATCTTTACAATTCCTGAAAACCAACCTATGAAAAAAATTATACTCTTATCAATAGTGCTTATTGGAATTACTATTCAGTCGTTTGCACAATGCACTGCCAACACAAAATCAATCACACTAAACGGAACATCAAGTTATGTTTCATTTGCGACAGATAACAATTTACAATTAGATTCTGCCATCACAGTTGAAGCGTGGATAAAGCCAACTGCATTCGGACCAAACCACTACAGTAATTCCATTGCATGCAAACACAGCTGGAGCTTAAATGGCGAACAAGGGTTTGTATTAAGATGCGGTGGTGCTGGACAATTATCAT
>CAMBYJ010000143.1 GCA_945872015.1 Chitinophaga pinensis
CGCAGTAGTGGTATTGGACTGGCAGCACCTCAAGTAGGACTTTCCATTCGCCTGTTTGTGGTGGATGCAACACCTTATGAAAATGATGAGCGTGAATTAGACGGATTTAGAAAAGTTTTTATCAATGCTCAGATATTAGAAGAAGAAGGAAAAAAATGGAAGTGCTCTGAAGGTTGCTTGAGCATTCCAGGTATCCGTGAAGATGTAGATAGAAATCCAAACATAACGGTAAAGTATATGGATGAAAACTTTGTAGAGCATACGGAATCATATACTGGCATGCGTGCAAGAATTATCCAGCATGAATATGATCACATTGAAGGCATATTGATGACTGATCATCTTACACCGATTAAAAAGCAATTATTGAAAGGCCGTTTGAATGATATTATGAAAGGCCGTACTGACGCTGACTACAAAATGCGTTTCTATAAGAAATAAATAAGGTTGTAATTATCCTTAGAATTGATAAAATCAAAAGTACTGAATCAGCAATCGTTTTTTGGACTGTTCATCGCTGCTAATATTGCATCTTTTGTTGACTCCCACTCTTTAGCAGTTGTTGGATTTAAAGGTTTTACTTTCCTAGATTCTGCTGCAATTTGGTTCAAAAGATCAACAAACTCTTCTGCAGTGATGTCTTCTCGGAATGGATGATCGTCGTCAGCCATTGTTGACTCATCTTTTTTTCGAAGTTCTTCTAATGTTATTTTCATGTTTTGAAGTTACAAAAAATAATCTACTTTAGACAATAATTTAAAACATCTTTTAATCATTGACAAGCATTAAAATCAGATGAAAACCTCAGTAATTTACTTAATAGGATTTTCCACCTCTGGAAAGTCGACACTGGGGAAAATAATCGCAGAAAAATTAAACTTTCATTTCATTGACTTAGATGAAGCCATAACTCAACAGCAAGGCAAGTCGATTAATGCGCTATTCGATGAATTTGGTGAAGAAGGATTTCGGAAAATCGAACAGCAGTTATTGGTCAATACAATTTTCTTGACAGAAACAGTTATCGCCTGCGGAGGCGGAACCCCTTGTTATTCCGATAATATGGATTTCTTATTGAGAAACGGAACTGTTATTTATTTAGAGGTGGATGAAGCCATCCTTCTTGAACGCATGTTAAACAATAAGGCTGAAAGACCTTTATTCAAAGGGAAATCAAAAGAGGAAATAGCATCGCACGTTAATAAGCTTCTAACTACAAGAAAAGAATTTTATGAAAGAGCAAATATTACCATCAAAAATAACAGCGATGAAGAATCTGTTGTCACTAATGTTTTAAAATCTTTAGAATAACTACCAGTCTTTTTCAGGAGTACCTCCAGCTGCATCAAACTTCTTTGGATTTTTCTTTTGTAGTTTCTGTTCCTGATTCTTTAACGCCTGCAACATACGTTCAGCTTCTTCTTTAGAGATTTTCGGTTTCGAAGCCTGTTGCTTTTGTTGTTGTTGTTGTTGTTGATCTTTTTTCTGATCCTGATTTTTATTTTGTTGTTGTTGCTGCTGTTGCTGTTGTTGCTGCTGCTGATTTTTATTTTGCTTATTCTTATCCTGCTGATTGTTCTTTTGCTGTTGTGCTTTTAATTTAGTCAATGCATAAGCAAGATTATAACGTGCATCATCATCCTTAGGGTTTTGACGCAAAGCCATTTTATAAGCATCAACACTCTCCTGATATTTTTCTTGTTTTAAATACGTATTACCAAGGTTGTAATAGGCTTTAGATTGTTCAACAGCGTCTTTAGTTGTTCCTGCAGACTGCATATACTGCTTGCCAGCTTCTTCCAAATTTTCTTGCTTGTAATAAGCATTCCCTAAATTATAATTACCTGCAAAACTTTTAGCATCCTTGGTTACTGCTGACTTATAATCAATCTCAGCATCCTTGAACTTCTTATTATTGTAGGCATCATTCCCTCTGCGAATAGTAGAATTTGCATTTTGCGAATTCGCCAGCAAATGCATCGAAACGAAAATCAAACTTAAAATTATTCTCATACGTCCTGATTTTTATTTTCACCAAATAAATTCCAACGTGCAACCACTTTACTTTTATTCTCGCCGATGATAAAATCGATGATAAACAACAACAAAGCAATAGCAAGGAAGAACTGAAACTGGTTTTCAAAACTTGTATACATTTTTGCTTTGAATTCTTTTTTATCCAAAGCACTCAACTCTTTTAACACAATGGATAATCCATCGTCGCTATTGGTAGCATGAATAAACTTACCTTTCCCTGCTTCAGCAATATCTTCGAGCATCACACTGTTTAATTTGGTCATGATAGTTTGACCTGAACGATCTTGACGATAACCAACTTTAGCTCCATTAGAATAAACAGGAATTGGAGTTCCTTGTTCAGAGCCCATACCAATGGTAAATACTTTTATTCCTTGTTCACTCGCTGTTTTAGCTGCATCAATTGCATCATCTTCGTGATTCTCTCCATCGGTAATAATTACAATTGCACTGTTCTTTTTGATAGTATCGGTAAAGGATGTAGATGCAAGATCAATGGCTGCGCCAATAGCTGTCCCTTGTTTAGGAACTATGTCTGTATTGATCTGTGATAAAAACAATTTGGCTGCTGCGTAATCTGTTGTGATTGGCAATTGCGTGTAAGCATCACCTGCAAATACAATTACTCCTATTCGATCGCCTTCTAGTTTATCTACCAAACGACTAATAGCCTGCTTCGCGCGCTCTAAACGATTAGGCATTAAGTCTTCAGCAAGCATACTATTCGACACATCCAAACAAATAATAATATCAGAACCTTTACGCTTTACTTCTTCGAGTTTAGAACCAATTAAGGGTCCGCATAAACCAATTATCAAACTGATAAATGCCACCCATCTAATCCAGAATTTTAATGTTGGTCGTGTTTGACTAACCTCAGGAAATAACTGATTGATGATTTCCATTTTACCAAAACGAGCTAATGCTTTTTTCTTCCAGCGAATGAATAGCCAGAACAACACTACTAACAGCAGTGCCGTAACAAAAAGGTAAATCATCTCAGGGTTTTGAAATCGAAACATGGCTATGGTAAACTTTTCAAGATGGTATAACGAAGCATCAATTCACAAAATATTAATGCAAATGCAATTAAAGCAAATGGCAAATACTCTTCGGTATAACGATTAAACTCTGTAACTTCTATTTTTGATTTTTCAAGACGATCAATTTCACGAAAAACATTTTCTAATGCTTTGTTACCTGTCGCTCTGAAATATTTTCCGTCAGTATTCTGCGCAACCTGATTCAACAATGCTTCATCAATTTGCACTTCCATATTTTGATACTGAATTCCGAATGGCGTTTTAAACGGATAAGGCGCCATGCCTTTTGTTCCCACACCAATAGAATATACTCTTACATCAAATGCTTTTGCAATCTCACCTGCTGTTGATGGAGGAATAGCACCAGAATTATTTACACCATCTGTAATTAGCACCACGACTTTGCTTTTTGTTTTGGCATCCTTCACACGACTAATAGCAGTAGACAAGCCTTCTCCTATTGCAGTTCCATCTACGAGCATTCCAGGCTGAACATCTTTTAACACATTACGAAGAACAGAATGATCCGAAGTAATTGGACATTGCGTAAAACTTTCGCCAGAAAAAATCACTAATCCGATTAAATCATTTGGACGTCCGTCAATAAATTGCTGTGCTACTTTTTTTGCTGACTCTATACGATTAGGTTTAAAATCTTCAGCCAACATACTCGCTGAAATATCCAATGCAATTACAATTGAAATTCCTTCGGTAGTAACGTTTGAAGAACTTGAAGTTGATTGCGGACGAGCCAATGCAATTATTAAAAACACAACTGCCAATAGTCGGCAGAACAGCGGCACATTAATAATTCTACTTTTCCAAGAAGGAGGAATTCGTGAGAATGAATCCGTGCTACTGATTTGAATAGTCGGCGCTTTAAAACGTTTAAACTTCCAAAAGTAAAATGCCAATACCGGAACTATCAATAGTAACCAGAACCATTCAGGATTTTTAAACTGATAAAAATGCTCTTGCAACCAGGTCATGCCTCCCCTCCTTTTTGATTGAGCATTTCTTTTTCAGTTGCAGGAGTTGTAGCCTCTACAAACTGAATTGCGTTAGCAAAACTTAACTCATGTTCGGAAACATGCGGAATGGCTTTAGCGAATTTTACTAAATCGGCTAGACGTAATAAGTAAACCAGTTTTTCATTTTCTGCTGCATCTATTTGCTTGATAAATGCATGCTCCAATATTTCATCTGAAGTAAATTCCAATGCAGGAATCAACCAACGATTTTGAATATAGGCACGAACGACTTCTGTTAACTCAGAATAATATTTCTTTACATCACCCTGCTGCCATATTTCTTCTTTCTTTAATTGCTCGAAACTAATCATCGCAATTTCATAAGGTGATTGCTTAGGAACTTGAATAACTTTAGCAGCATCATCGCGTTGCTTTGCTTTCTTCAGATAACGTACAACTAACCATATAATCACAGCTAAGACTAATACACCTAACGTTATTAATCCAATTAACATCCAATCGTAAGGGACATCTTGAATTGGATGAATATCTTTAATTGCTTTAGTTGTATCAACCGGCATTAAAAAAACTTTCAACGATAACGGATCAGTATAGACTTTAGCATTGGTATTTCTGATTTTATAGTCGATTGTAAAGCCAGGAATAACAAAGAACCCCGTATCAAAAGCCATCATCGTTACTTTCTGCGTTCGCATTAGCATTGTATTGTCTTCAACAGGAATTGTATCAACTCCTTCATTCTTTACAACTTCTAACAAACCGATGCTATCTGAGATATAAGGCCAATCAATTTTAACATCTTTAGGTTGTGTAATTGAAAGCTCAAGTGTAAATGGCTGACCTACTACAACAATATTCGTATCTAGTTTAGCAGTAGCAACTACACCTTGCGCATACGTCCAATAACTGAAGAACATCATGCAAACAATCAAGAAAAACTTTTTCATCAGGTGTTTCATCGCTGCTTAAATAAATTCATTAATGGTTTTACATATGACTGATCTGTGCGAATAGCTACATGATCAACACCTGACTTATTTAATAATTCACTCGTTAATCGTGCTGACTGCTGAAAGTACAAACGGTAATTATTTCTAACGTTTGCATCCGAAGTATCCATCACCGAAACAAGACCAGTTTCAGCATCTTTAAATCGAACCAATCCGACATCGGGCATTTCTTCTTCTCGCGGATCAATAATACGAAGTGCTGCAAGGTCATGCTTTTTAGAAGATACTTTAATTGCATCATCAAATCCTGAATCCATAAAATCAGAAATCACAAAAGCAATACAACGCTTTTTAATCATGTTATTAAGATACTTTAGTGCGAGACTAATATCTGTTCCTTTTGATGCAGGTTTGAAATTAATCAGTTCACGAATTATTCT
>CAMBYJ010000144.1 GCA_945872015.1 Chitinophaga pinensis
TAAATCGAAGTTGCTTTTTTAATTTCGTCCAACGATGTAAACTGATTTATTTCACAATGACCAATCTTTGTTGGCAAGGAAAAACAAATTTTATCAGTGTTCTTTTTATCCTGCAATAAAAATTCAGACAATACTATAAAATCAACTCTTGAAAGATTGGCATTCGTAAATTTTGTCGACAAAACATTTACAACTTCGTCTTTATTTTCCTTTGATAAAAGTCCTGACGAAAAAGCTAATTCCGCTTCTATCATCATTCCTATTACAATCGCTTCGCCATGTAACAAATCGATTTTATTAACTAACGCATAACTTTCCAATGCATGTCCGATAGTATGTCCAAAATTTAAAATCTTTCGTTCGCCCTTTTCATAAAAATCGTTGTTCACCACTTTCGCTTTCACAGCGATTGACTTCAACAAAATTTCGTACTCATCCTCATTCGATTTCAAATCATTCCACAAACTATCATCGGCAATAATTGCATGTTTATAGATTTCTGCTAGTCCGTTTTTATACTCTCGTTCATTAAGCGTATTCAAAAAAGAAGTAGCAATCATTATCTTTTCAGGCGCATATAAAACACCAATACTGTTTTTAATTTGCAAAAAATCAACTCCCGTTTTACCTCCCAAAGCAGCATCTGTCATAGCCATCAACGAAGTGGGGAAAATAAAATATTTGATTCCTCTTTTATACAAGGCTGCAACAAATCCTCCTAAATCAGATACAACTCCACCACCTAACGCAATTAGACAATCGCTTTTTGTTGCATTCGCAACAAACAATTGTTGCCATATTTTTTCTGCTTGTGCTAATGATTTTGATTGCTCTCCAGCATCAACAACTATTTTTTCGATTTTGACAGAAGCAGGAAATACTTTTTGAAATTCTGGAAAACAATGGATTTGCGTATTCTCATCCATCAATAAGAAAATGCGTGTGTAGGTATTAAAAGTAGCATGAATTTCATTTTCAAAATCGGTAAGCGACTTTGAAACTAGAACTGTGGTTGATTCAATATGCAAATTGGAAATCATTCCTTAGTTGAAGTCTTAACAGGAATTTCATCTTCAGACTTTACCTGACTTGTTTGCTGAAGAATCGACTCTTCGTGAATCATATTGTACAACTTTAAAATAAACTCAGGCGATAATCCTTTGTCTTCTCCAATGGCAGTACGCGATTCGATAATTTCTGCCCAACGCTGCGATTGGTAAATGGCTACATTATTTAAAAATTTATACTGACCAATTTTTCTTGCAATGTCCATTCGTTCGGCCATTTTATTTAGCAAGTCGTAATCGATTTCATCAATCACATCACGAAGATCTTGCAGTCGACTTAACTCAACTGGACAATCAAATTCTGCTTTACGAATGTTTAATGAATCAATAAGAACTTTTAATTCTGCCGGAGTTAACTGTTGGTTTTTATCACTTAATGCTTCCGAAGGATTGTAATGTGATTCAATCATTAATCCATCGAATTGTAGGTCGAGCGCCAGCTGCGAAACAGCACCTAACAGCTGCGGACTACCGCAAATATGACTTGGGTCACAGAACATAGAAATTTCTGGCAACCTTCGTTTTAACTCAATTGGAATTTCCCAGTTAGGTTTATTACGGTAAACATTATTCTCATAACTTGAAAATCCACGATGAATAGCTGCTATCTTTTTAGTTCCACTTCGCTCAATTCGCTCAATTGCTCCTATCCACAGCGGCAAATCAGGATTCACAGGATTTTTAATAAACACTGGAATATCTACTCCACTTAAACTATCTGCAATTTCCTGCACTAAAAAAGGATTTACTGTAGTACGAGCTCCTATCCAAATAAAATCTATTTTGTTTTTTAAGGCTGCTTCAACATGCTTTGCAGAAGCCACTTCAACCATGACAGGCAATCCAGTAGCATCTCCTGCATTTCGCAACCAAGTTAATGCCTGCTCCCCCATTCCTTCAAAAGAACCAGGACGTGTACGAGGCTTCCATATACCTGCGCGAATGGCATGTGCACCACTTGCTTTAACACCTAAAGCAGTGTTCATTACTTGCTCCGCAGACTCAGCACCACAAGGTCCAGATATTATCCAAGGCTTATCGTTAGCGGGGAATCCCCATTGATCAGGTGATAGTAGCATATTAAATAAAACACGTAAAGTTACAACATAGTTTATTTTTTAAAAACGATGTTTCAATATCAAAAGTACACCTATACAAACAGTTACAATCTATCGATGTAAATACTTCAAAAATAAATGGTCAAATCCGTCCTTTTTTAAGGTTCTGATTATCTTTGCCGAGCTATGGAATCATCGCCCAAACTATCCTTTGATAATTTAGAAAACGCCTTTGCATCAAAAAGCAATCAGGAAATCCAACAAGCTTATTGGCTATTTAAGCTAATCGGTTATCCGAAATTGGTAGCACTTGGAAGTAGTATTGCAGGTAAAGCTTTAGATTGGAACTTGCCCGTAAAAGGAATTATTAAGGCTACGATTTTTAAACAGTTTTGTGGTGGAGAGGATATTGAAGAGTGCACCAAGGCTATTGAGAAATTAAATCAATTTGGTGTTGGAAGTATTTTAGATTATTCTGTTGAAGGAGCTAAAGAAGAGCATGAATTTGATGCTTCTTGCGAGGAGATTATTGCTACTGTAATGAAAGCCAAAGGCAATAAAAGTATTCCCTTTTCGGTATTTAAAATAACGGGGCTTGGCCGTTTTGATTTATTAGAAAAAGTAAGTGCTGGAATACCTTTATCAGAAGATGAAAATAGTGCTTACGAACGTATTCGCGCTCGCGTGAAGAAAATTTGCGAGGCAGCTTATCAAGCAAATGTTTGCATTTTTATTGATGCAGAAGAAAGTTGGATTCAGCAGGCAATTGATGATTTAGCGACGGAGAATATGGAGCGATACAATTCATCAAAAGCTATTGTTTATAATACCATTCAACTGTATCGTCACGATCGTTTGGCGTTTATTAAAACGAGTCATGAGCATGCTAAAAACGGAAACTACTATTTAGGATTAAAACTGGTTCGTGGTGCTTACATGGAAAAAGAACGCGCTCGAGCAGCGACTAACGGCTACGCATCACCGATACAACCAAGTAAAGAATCGACCGATAAAGATTACAATTTAGCATTAACCTATTGCTTAGAGCATATTGCACAAATTGCTATTTGTGCCGGTTCGCACAACGAAGCGAGTAACTTATTGCTTACTGATTTAATGAAGCAATACAACATCGCTAATAACGACCAACGCATTTATTTTAGTCAGCTTTTAGGTATGAGCGATCATATCAGTTTTAATTTAGCAAAAGCAGGATACAACGTTGCCAAGTATGTCCCCTACGGACCAGTAAATGCTGTGTTTCCGTATTTGACACGTAGAGCGCAAGAGAATACATCTATTGCTGGACAAATGGGAAGAGAATTATCGTTGCTTGTTGCTGAAAAGAAGAGAAGAAAACTCTTATTTTAAATCTTATTTTTATTTTGACTTGTAGGATATTTCGACTCTAAAACGAGATTCAAAAATACCAATTCTACGAGCTGCTGATTGTGTGATCTTAATTAACACATCATGATTATCGCCTGTATCAGGAAGGACTCCCACAACCTTAACAAATACAGATCGATTACTCATTGGATTATTCACTTTGATTATTGTCCCCATTGGAGCACTACGATGCAATGCATAAAATTTTTCATTTTTACTAATTGATGATTCCATTATCCAAGTAGCCACTCCCTGTTCTGTTATATTACCATTGGATTCGTGGTAGGAATAAGCATTGTGATGTTCGATTTCATTTTTAGCAGTGCTATGATTTGGGTTGGAGTTTACACTGAGGTTAGCATTAGCGTTAGCGTTAGCCTTAGCCTTAGCGCTAACATTAATATTATCACTATCCACTTTAGTTTGTTCCTTTACTTCATTACTCGCAACAGTATTATTTATTGGAATTTTAATTGTTTGTCCTACTTGCACACTAGTTGACTTTAACCCATTGAACTTTGCCAGGTCATTATAATTCATGTTGTGGTTTAATGCTATCCTATAAAGAGTTTCACCAGATTGAACTTTATAGGTAATAACATTGGCATTTGATTTTGAATCATTCTTCTTGTTAGTTGATGGCTGATTCTTTCTTTCGTCACTTTTCTTTTGTTGAAGCTGATTATCACTATCAACATTTTTATCAGTAGATTTTAATGAATCTTTAACAGGAGAAGTATTCGAGGCAGATTGACTATTCTTTTCTGAATCAATAACCTCTGCTTTGCTATCAATCGAAACTTTTTTTGATTTTAAATAATTATCAAACGGAATTAAAATCGCCTGATCAAATTTGAGCTCCTTCGCTTTAGGGTTAATAGCCTGCAAATCTTTCATCGGAGACTTATACTTTACTGCAAGCCCCGACCACGTTTCTCCCTTTTGAATTTTATGGACAAAATACTTCTTTCCGTCTTTCCATTTTACTTCAGGATTGTCTTGCGCTGAAACAATAGAAAACGTGCTTATTAAAACGAAAAAAACGAGATAAAATCGAATAAAATTTTTAGAAAACATAGAAAGGTTTAATTCTTTTGCAAATATAAATTTATAAATTATTGAGGGATATTTAAGATTGTAGTTTTTAATCCTTGGTACTCGACAAATATAATCCCATATAAGTAATGAAACCATTGATAACAATCAGTTCATATCCGAACTTGTATCCTCCAAACCAAGCAGGAGCATTTTCTGCTAATTGCCATGTTATTAACGGAGATAACACACAAATTAAAGGAACAATCCCTTCTTTCAACGTTCGTTTGGTAAACATTCCGAACACAAAAATTCCTAATAACGGCCCATAGGTATACCCCCCTAATTTTAATATCAAATCGATAATTGAACGATTATTCAACCAGTAAAAGAACATCACCGCTATCAAAAACAACACAGCAAATCCAATATGTACCCATCGTCTGATTTGCAACTGTGCATTTTCATTCCATTTTTCATTTCGCTGAATGCCTAAGATATCAATACAAAACGAAGATGTCAATGCTGTTATAGCACCATCCGCGCTCGGAAACAACGCAGAAATCAACGCAATGATAAATACAAATCCCATCACCGGAGGAAAGTAATTCAACGCAATATCTGGGAATAAATTATCACTCTTGAATTCTTTTGCTGAAATATTAATCCCCACCTTCTCTGCATAGATGTAAAGTAATCCGCCTAAAAACAAAAACAGAAAATTCACAACTATTAAAATCAAGCCTAACGACACTACATTCTTCTGTGCACCTTCCAACGTTTTAACCGAAATGTTTTTTTGCATCATCTCCTGATCCAATCCCGTCATAGTAATTGCGATAAATGCACCACCAATCAAATGCTTTAAGAAGTAAGCAGGACTTTTATAATCGGTA
>CAMBYJ010000145.1 GCA_945872015.1 Chitinophaga pinensis
TAGAAAAAAGTCATTGGTTTGAACCTGATGAACAATCTACGTTTAATATTGAAGAAATATTTTTTGTGAACACGCTTAAAACGAAAGGAGCTGCCTCTATTCCTGAAGCCAAACGATTTACCTCCAAGAAGAAAATGGAGATACAAGTAAAAAACGATATCAATCTTAACTGGAATCAGGTAAACACTCTAAAATAATTTTATAGTTCATTGCTATCATGAATAATAAAATCAAAATTTTGTTTTTGATTATCACCTCTCTATTTGTTTACTTAAGCTGGGGTAAAGAAAGTGCCGCATTTCTTTTTCAAATGGAATATGAAATTATTACTAAACTTTTTACTAACCCGACTTCTGCACTGCATCCGTTTACAGTAATTCCAATGCTTGGTCAATTACTATTACTGATTACGTTATTACAAAAAACGCCTACTACAATTTTATTGAAAACAGGAATAGGATGCTTACTATTTTTAATTGGATTTGTATTCATAATTGGCTTGTTATCACTTCGGCTTCCAATTATCATTTCCACAATTCCATTCATTACTCTTGCTTTTTTTACGCTCAAAAGTTTACAATCAGTTAAGTAGTGCCTATATCTGATTATTTTTATGCTACCCGCAAGTTATTTCGTAATTTGACATCCTAAAGTAGTATTAGCTAATAAAAATTTGTCGGAACAGTTTTTTATACAACGATTAAAAAATCGGGAGGAGCTTGCTTATCGGGAGTTAGTTTCCCGTTATAGTGACCTTGTATATTCGACTGCCTACGCCATCGTGCAAAATGAATTAGACGCAGAGGATTTAACCCAGGAGTGTTTTGTGGAAATTACTAGTGCCATCTATCGTTTTAAAGGAGATTCGAAGTTGAGTACCTGGATGTATCGAATAGTAACCAACCTATCGCTGTATCATCTACGAAGTAAAAAAAGAAAAAAACGATTTGGCTTTTTATTTTCGATTGATGATGATGAAAACAAATCGAACCCAATTAATACTTTAAAAAATAACGATAGTCCTGATCAGGTATTAGAGCAAAAAGAAAATAGCAAATTGTTGTTTAAAGCCTTAAATCAATTACCCGAAAACCAGCGAATCGCATTTATCTTACACAACATGGAACAGCAGTCGTATAAAGAAATTTGTGATATTATGGAGTTATCATTATCTGCTGTAGAGTCGCTTATTTTCCGAGCTAAACAAAATTTACGTAAACAATTAGAGGAATTATATTATGAAAAATGAAAAAGAATCGATGATCGAAGAAATCATCCAGCAAGCTTCTTCGTATCATAAAAGAACATTGAATGAAAATCAAAAAAGTAAAATTGTCGATTTGATATTCATTGAAAAATCAAGTCGCGGATTTATTAAAATTGCTGTTGCTACCATTGCGTTGCTTTTTACGTTCAACCTCATCTCTGCACAGCAGTTTTATAAATCAGAAAAAAAATCTATTGAGCAAAAAGTATATTCTGTTTATTTCGAATCAATCAATCAATTACCATGAATCAAATAAAAACATTTAAAATTCTTGTGGTTGTTTTAGCCATTATGAATGTTTCACTCTTGGCTGTTATGTGGTTTCATCGTCCTCCTATGGGCGAAGGGCCAGGTGGTAGTCCTCGCGATAGGATTCGTTTTTTAATGCGTGAGTTACATTTTAACGAAAATCAACGCGAACAATTCGATGTACTATTTGAAAGCCATCAGCAAAAAATGGAAAAAATAAAAATGCGTGGTAAAGAATTGCACGATTTAATGTTTGATGAATTAGCCATTACAAATGAATCTAACAAAAGTGATTCGCTCATTAATTTGATTGGGGAAAACAGGAAGAGTGGAGAAAAAGAATTATTCAAACATTTGTCAGAGGTAAGAACGCTCTGTAACGAAAAACAAAAAGGTAAATTTGATAGAATAATCAAAGGAGCACTTGGAAGAATGGGTGAACGGAAATAAAAAAAGGGAAGCAAAATAAATGCTTCCCTTTTCTCTTTATAACAACTTATTATTTTTTCATGAAACGATAAACACCATTTCTTCCATCAGCAGTAATTCGAATAATATAGCTTCCATTCATAAGCGAATTTACATCTACTGAAGTATTCGTTAATCCGTCAGCGTTAGTACGAGCCACAGTTCTACCTGTTAAGTCGATTACTTCAATTTGAACTTGATTGTACGACATATTAAACTGAACATTGATTTCGTTACTTGTAATTGTTGGATAAACTGAAATACCATCAATTGGATTCAAGGTGTTTAATCCAACAGCCGTTATCGTATAACAATTAGAGGTATCGGTGCAGCCACTCTGACTAACTACAACTGCATAGCTACCTGAAACTGTCGGCGTAAAAGTTTGAGATGTTGCTCCTGGAATAGCAGCATAACCATTATTACAATCTAACCATTTATAAGATGGAGAAACGTGATCTGCCACTAAACTAAATCCGTTTTGAGTTACCCCTGTATCTACTAATAACTGAACAAGGTTTAACTGAACGATAGAGTCACAACCTTGTGAGTTAACTAATGTATCTGCGTATATACCACCTTGTGTTAATGTAGTCCCGTTGTAAACATAAGTTGCTCCCGGACATATGTAAGCCGTTGTAGTAGTTGCTGTGCTTGCTCCCGCAACAAAGTTGGAAATCCCACCTGTTAAAGCCAATCCGTTAAACGTACCGTCTTGCTGACCATTTTCGTCAAGCAAAGTAGGAATGGAAGTGTTGTTGCCTGCTGCAGTACCTTGGTTAAAACGATAATATAATTCAAGGTTTGCTGCATTCGTATCGATGCCATTCACTGGAATACAACGAATTTCTTCAGGTGATAATGCACGCGACCAGAAACTTGTTTCATCCATTTTACCAGTTAACAAGAATGAAGTAGTACCAAATTGTACATTTCCGATATTATAATCGACACCACCATTACTGATTACACCATTTGCTGATGCAGAATCAACTTTCACGGTATTCTTATAAAGACGCATCATTGCACCATCATAGGTAAATGTGTAGTGAATCCATTGGTTAGGCGTTAACGATTGAGAAGTAATTGTGAAAGCGGTGCCTTGGTCATTTCTAAATCTTGCTTCAATAGCATTCGCTCCTACCTGTACTAAATAAAAATCAGCGTCCACATCATTTCTAAAACCTGCAAAGCCGTCGAAGTTTGGATAAGATGGAGCAGTGTTTTGAGTATAAACCCAACATGTAATAGACATTCCTGTTGAGCCAACAACATAATTAGAGGCACCTGTTACAGATACATAATCGTTTATGCCATCAAATGCCATTGCATTTGGATTTTGTGCTTGCGTTGCAAAGGCAGTAAATAGAATTGAAAGTGTAAGTAATAGTTTTTTCATTGGTAAATGTTTAGTTTCTTCAAAAGTAATAAATTATTGATTGTCCCTTAATACCTTATCTATTAAAACAACATTTATTATTTTATTGTTATTATCAATTATACCCATGATTTTATTTCTTAAATTGAATTAAAGTTGGGAACTTTGAACCATGAAATTGCGCCACTCCGTTTTGGATAGAAAGAAGGCTTTGTTGATTGTCATACTATTGCTTTTATGTTTCAGCAATAGTCAATCCTTTGCGCAGATTGGTTGCTTCAAGATTAGAAGTATTTTAGTTGATGCTTGTGGTTTACCCGAGGCAGATAATGAAATGGTGCGTTTTGAGGTTGGAAATAATCCTTTGAATGTAACATCGTTAAACGTTACTTGGTCAACGACGAGCAACCCATTTTTAGGAATTTGTCAGAATGCTACTACTGCATCTATTGTTAATGCGATTAATGCGACTATTACTTCTTGCGGTTATGTTCGCGAGCCCGTTGGAAATATTTTACCCGCTAATAGTCAGGTAATTTTAGCTACTAGTACTGCTTTAAATCCAACTGCAAACTCATTTGCCAATTTGCAAGACACCATTTATATGATATTTCAGTGTCCTGGAAACACTTCAGGGCATTTTAAGAATTATGCAGCTGGTGCAGGCACAAGAAATTTTACAATGTCGTTTGGTGCTGGCTGTTCGGAAACAGTAACCTATGTGGTAGATTCACTAACAGATGCTACTGGTGCGAATGTTTCTGCTGACGGTGCTGCAGTTGAATTTGATAATTTACTTAATGACACTTATTATAACGATGGATGCAATGCCCCAATTATTCCGTTGGTTTATAATACCTCCATCAGTACTAATAGTACTTGTGCTGGCATACCTGTTACAGTAACCTCTCAAATAATCAGTGGTAACTATAGTTCATTTGTTTGGACAGGTGGTAGTGGTAGTTTCACAAATCCCTCTGCCGCTTCGACACTTTATACTCCTGCTTCAAATTTTCAAGGTAGTGAAGAACTTTATTTTTCAATTATAAATGCTTGTAATGATACTATCAGAGATACACTCACATTATCTGTAACTAATGCCGGACAATTAAGTATTGCTGCAAATGGCCCTACTACTTTTTGTGTTGGCGGAAGTGTAACGCTCACAGCTCAAGGTAGTGGTTCTTTCTTATGGTCGAATGGAAGCACTAATCCTGCTATTACAATTACAAATTCTGGCGTATATACAGTAACGTTAACCAGCACATGCGGAACAACCACTGCGAGTCAAACAGTAAATGTAATCACCAATCCTTCAACAGTAATTTCAGCATCTGGTCCTACTACATTTTGTGAGGGCGACAGTGTAATTTTAACTGCAAGTGGAGCGAGTACCTATCTATGGTCGAATGGAATTAATACACCAACAATTACTATTACGCAAGCTGGCTCCTACACCGTTACTGGAAATTCTTCTTGCGGAAATTCACAAGCGAATCAAACTATTGTCGTTAATCCATTACCGATAGTAACCATTACCACAGCCGACTCTCTGCAATTTTGTGCTGGCAATTCGCTTACACTAAATGCTACTTCGAATTCATCTTTGCTTTGGTCGAATGGTAGCACAAGTAGTTCAATACAAATTACAGCACCTGGTGTTTATATTCTAACGGCCACGAATAGCTGTGGAAGTAATCGAGATTCTATTTATACGTTTATGAGTACCGCACCTCAGGTAGCAATTGTTTCATCAAACGGTTCTGATTTTTGTACTGGTGATTCTACTTATCTGATTGCACAGGTTAATGGAACTGGGTCTTTACTTTGGCAAGGAGGAATTACAAATGATAGTATACTGATTAATACAACTGGTAATTATCAAGTAACGGTGACCAACAATTGCGGCTCAACCGCAAGCGCCTATAGTGTTACAACTACTAACTTACCTGTAGTTAATATTCAACCATCAGGACCAATTAATTTATGTGAGGGCGACAGTGTAATTTTAACTGCAAGTGGAGCGAGTACCTATCTATGGTCGAATGGAATTAATACACCAACAATTACTATTAC
>CAMBYJ010000146.1 GCA_945872015.1 Chitinophaga pinensis
CTTTCGACTATTCAAAAAACAAGTTGAACTAAGTAAACATTCATTATTTTAAAATTTTACTTTTGCACTGCAAAGTGTTTTGACTTTGATTTCATATTTCAAATTTTATGCACCCGTAGTTTGCTTCGGCGAAAGCTCAGCACGGCGCATTGCATAGAATGATAGAAGTTAAAGAGTAAATATAAACTGCACCCGTAGTTCAATTGGATAGAATGACAGATTCCGGTTCTGTTGGTTGTGGGTTCGAATCCCGCCGGGTGCACCAGTAAGCAAAAAATCAAAAAGGCGAAGCCAAGGAATAAAGCTTTTGCGAATTATGCTCGCATAAATGAGCATAAAGATTTGTTTCGCGCAGACTGAAAGTCTGCTTTTGGTTTTTTATTTCCCACTTGGCGAGGCGGGAAGAACGTAGATAACCCCGCCGGGTGCACCAGTAAGCAAAAATCAAAAAGGCGAAGCCAAGAAAAAAATGTTTGCGCGAACTAAGCTTGCTTAAGTGAGCAAAAAACTTTTTTGCTTGTAGACTGAAAGTCTGCTTTTGGTTTTTTATTTCTTAATCAAATACGAGTCAATCCAAATTGAGTCGGACTCTGGAGCATACTTTTTATAATTGGATGTGTTCTTAAATCTCCTAATTGCTTCCAAAGTATCTTGATTCATCATTTTGATTGATTCAGATCTTATAGCTGTGTAATCCTCAATAGTTTTAGAATAGTGAATTACAAACTCATATTTCGGAGATCTGCATGAAATAAAAACAAAAGATAAGCAAGGTTAATTTTCTCATATTATTTTCAGCATCCATCAGAGTTTAAAAATATCAAAAAAAACAGTCCGCTTATTTTAAGATTGAAAAGCAACAATAGATTTATTTTCTACTTTAGAAGATTAATAATTATTATTCATGAAAAATGTTTTGTCTGCACTAGGACTCCTTTTAGTTTTTATTTAAACATCGAGTTGTAGTCATAAAATCAAAACTTATCAGATCAAAGATCAGCTATCATTTGATTGTCCTGTTAAAATTGACACTGCACCTGAACTATTTACTATTTTAAAATCAATTAATAAAAATGTAGTTTATTTCGGTGTGATTAATAACAACGATAATCGCTATATGCTATCAGTAGCAAAGTATACAGCTGATGAACCTACAACTATCGATACAGCTTTTTTTGATTTTACTGCAAATGAAAGACCCGACAATCAAATGGGCGACTATCAAATTTTAGGTGCAGGAAAATACGTGAAAGACAACTACACTTACTATCGTAAAATAAGTTGCAACAATGGAACTATTGTAAATGTGATGTTTTATGTGATGAAAGAAAACAAAAGCAATTACTTATACGAATTTAAAATGAATGGCTCCTTCGATCAAAAAGATTATATGATTGATGTGCTTGAAAAAACAGTAAGAAGTGTGGAGTTTGAGTGAGTGATCCCGTTTTACTTCTTCTTCTCCTCCTTCCACATCTCGGCAGCTACCGTTAATTCGTTGTACCATTCTTCGCCGTATTTGCGTGTTAGCGACTCTTTCAAAAATTGAAATACCGGGACTTTTAAACTCTTGCCTAATTTGCAAGCTGGTGCACATACATCCCAACGGTCATAATTTAAAGCATCGTAGTTTTTAAGCTTCTTAATTCGCACTGGATACAAATGACAAGAGATTGGTTTCTTCCACGGAATTTGTCCATCGTAATAGGCTTTTTCAAATGCACATTTTGCAATGCCGTTTTCAAAAATAGTAAAGGCACATTCTTCGTTTCCATTTATCAAAGGAGTTACCCAATCGCCTTCATAGTCCTTCACATATAAGCCCTGTTCTTCTAAATCTTTCAATGCACGTTTTTGCAACAAAGGCTTTACAATCGGATAATATTTCTCAATCTCTTTTAATTCCGATTTATCTAAAGGCGCACCATAGTCGCCAGCAATACAGCACTCGCCCTTGCATTTATTTAAATCGCATACAAAATGTTCTTCTAAGAGCTCTGTGGAGATTAATGTCTTGCCAATTTCAATCATGATTGTAAAATTAGATAATCCTACAGTATTTTCGTGTTACGATCAATAAAATCTATCTTTGCAAAAAATATTTTTTATGTTGAAAGCTAAAACAGCCGCTGAAAGTCTTGCAATTCATACTGAAATTGTATTGCCCAACGACACTAACACTTTAGGAAATCTTATGGGAGGTCGGTTATTGCATTGGCTTGATATTACCGCTGCAATTTCAGCACACCGTCATTGTAATCGTGTTGTAGTAACGGCATCTGTAAACAATGTTTCTTTTAACCAACCAATTAAACTTGGTGATATTGTTACGCTTCAAGCGAAAGTTTCCCGCTCTTTTAATTCTTCGATGGAAGTTTTTATTGATGTATGGGTAGAAGACAATATGAATAGCAAGAAAATAAAATGCAACGAAGCTATTTACACTTTTGTAGCTGTTGATCAAATCGGGCGACCTATTCATGTGCCTGAATTATTACCAGAAAGTGATGAAGAGAAACAACGTTTTGCAGGAGCATTACGCAGACGACAATTATCACTGATTCTTTCAGGAAAAATGAAACCGGAAGAAGCGAACGAGTTAAAAGCTTTATTTGTTTAAAAAGCGGTTAGCCGCCACCGTTATTTCTGAAACATCAATTTTATTCATGCAATCGAAGTGGCCCTTCGGACATTTTGCAAATCCTATTTTTGAACAAGGTCGGCAGTTGACGTCCTTTGCTTCAACAATTATACTGTTGGAATAATTCTCAGGCATGTAAGGAGTCATACCAAAAGCAGGTACTGTATTTCCCCAGACAGAAATAATATTTCTATTAAAAGCAGATGCGATATGCATCATGCCTGTATCATTACTAATAACCATTTTTGCTTGTGATACAATTGCTGCCGATTGCAGCAAACTGTATTTTCCACATGCATTGTAAACGATATCGCCACAAGCATTTTCAATTTCAGAAGCAACAACAGCATCGTTTTTATCTCCTACAATTACTACAGGGAAATTTAATTGCTTAATGACTTCTATCCACTTATTAGTAGGAAATCTTTTTGTTGCATGATTAGCTCCAATCACAGCCACCCAATAACCAGTATGAAAAGTAGCAGGCAATAGTTTATCGTTGGATAGTACAGTATCATCAAAATAAAAATTTAATCCTTCGCCATCATTCAACACGCCTAAATGCTCAACTGTTTTTAAATATCGATTCACAATATGTGTTGCGGGCAAGCGATTCATTTTTAGATTAACCAGCAACCACTTTTCGAAATTCAATTTATTGAAAGAAGATGACTTTACTTTCAAAGCTTGCTTGATTCTCCACGTGCGTAAGTTGGAGTGCAAGTCAATGATCTCATCAAACTTCTCTGCTTTCAACTGCGGAATAACATCTTTCAACGAACCATCCGTGGTCCATACTTTATCGATAAACGGATTGTTGGCTACTACACTTTGAAACGATTGCTTAGTTAAAAAGTGGACTTCTGCACCAGGAACTTGCTGTTTAAGCATTCGCAAAACGGGAGATGTTAGAACAATATCTCCGATAGAACTAAAACGAATGACTAAAAATTTTGGCAAGGCTTTATATTTTAAACAAAGATAATTTTTATCTCTTAAAATCAGCTTTTCGGTAGTTAAGGAAAATGCAGTAAATTTACCTCATGCAATTAGTGGATACCCATTTACATTTATACGCTGAGGAGTTTCATGACGACAGAAAGCAGGTGATTGATGCAGCCATACAAAATGGTGTTACCAAAATGTTCTTACCGAATATCGATAGCAGTACAATTCATTCGATGATGCAGCTTTGTCACGATTATAGTGAGAATTGTTTTCCGATGATGGGATTGCATCCTTGTTATGTAAACGATACCTATGAGAAAGAATTAAAACAGGTAGAAGCAGAATTAAAGTCAGGGAAGTATTATGGAGTTGGTGAGATTGGAATGGATAAACATTGGGACTTAACGCATATTGAAGCACAAACAAAAGCACTCACCAAGCAATTAATCTGGGCTTATGAAATGGAACTTCCCGTTGCTTTACATACACGTAATTGCACCGGTGATGTTATTGAGTTAATCCAACAGTTAAACATCAAAGGATTAAAAGGAATATTTCATTGCTTTGGCGGAACTTTAGAAGAAGCTAAACAGATTGTTGATATGGGAATGCTGTTAGGAATTGGTGGTGTAGTTACATTTAAAAACAGCGGACTTGATGAAGTGATTCGTGAGATAGATTTAAAGCATATTGTTCTGGAAACGGACGGGCCTTATTTAGCTCCTGCCCCTTTCCGAGGAAAAAGAAATCAGCCTGCCTATTTAATTCATATTGCTGAAAAAATTGCAGACCTAAAACAATGCGGATTAGAAGAGATTGCAAAAATTACTACCGCTAACGCAGTAACCCTATTTGAATTATGAAAAAAATATTAGTGATATACACAGGTGGTACTATTGGGATGATTAAAGACAGTTCCAATTCGCTAAAGCCTGTGAACTTTGGAAAAATTACAGAACGCGTCCCTGAACTAAAACATATCAACTGTTCAATTTCACATTATACTTTTAAAAAACTTATTGATAGCAGTAACGTTACTCCTGAATTTTATATTGAATTAGCAGAAACGATAGAGAAGAATTATAAATCGTTTGATGGATTTATCATTTTACATGGTACCGATACGATGGCTTACTCAGCATCTGCTTTAAGTTTCATGCTGGAGAATTTAAGCAAGCCTGTAATATTTACCGGATCACAACTACCGCTTGGGGCTATACGAACAGATGCCAAGCATAATTTAATTACAGCAGTTGAGATTGCTGCTGGAGACGTAAACATTCCTGAAGTTTGTATTTACTTTAATGATCAGCTTTTCAGAGGAAACAGAGCTGAGAAATTTTCAAGTTCACAATTTGATGCGTTTCAATCGTTGAATTATCCAACATTAGTTGAGGCAGGAACAAGCTTACAGTACAATCATAAATTCATCAGTAAAAAATCAAGTAAGAAATTAATAGTACATAAAAAGCTAAATCCGAATATTGGACTCGTAAGGATTTTTCCAGGCATAACCGGCAATTGGCTTGAACATATTTTTAGTGTCGAAGGATTAAAAGCAGTTGTATTAGAAACCTACGGAAGTGGTAATGCTCCTACAGCAGAACCTTTTTTAAAGACGTTGAAATCGGCCGTTAACAAAGGCATCATTATTTTAAACGCTTCTCAATGTGCCGGAGGAAAAGTAGAGCAAGGCAAGTATGAAACAAGCAAGAAGTTAAAAGAAATGGGTGTGATTAGCGGAAGCGATATCACAACAGAAGCTGCACTTACGAAATTGATGTATTTATTCGGAAGATATCCGAATCAGAAAAAGAAAATTGAAGCG
>CAMBYJ010000147.1 GCA_945872015.1 Chitinophaga pinensis
GCTGATGCAGACTTTGTAATCGAAGGATATGTTGATCCAGAAGAAGATTTTATCTGGGAAGGACCGTTTGGTGATCATACTGGTTATTATTCACTCGCAGATTATTATCCTCGTTTTCATATCACAGCAATCACCCATAAAAAGAATCCTGTTTACTTAACTACCATAGTGGGTATTCCACCGCAAGAAGATGCATGGATTGGTAAAGCAACAGAACGTATTTTCTTAGCACCAATCAAAATGACAGCAGTGCAGGAAATTGTAGATATGATTCTTCCTGTAGAAGGAGTGTTCCATAATTTAGTTATTGTAAAAATTAAAAAGGATTATCCTGGTCAGGCATTAAAAGTAATGAATGCATTGTGGGGCGCAGGACAAATGATGTTTACGAAAATGATGATTGTAGTGGATGGTGATGTAAATATTCATGATTCGTTGGAGGTGGCAAAATACATTGCAGAAAATGTGGATGTAGCTCGCGATATTATTTTTAATCAAGGTCCGACAGATGTACTCGATCATAGTTGTTCAACAATGGCGTTTGGTGGGAAGATGGGAATTGATGCAACGAAGAAGTTAAAAGAAGAGTTGATGGATTCTACTAGTCCTACTCACGTTCATCATTTTTCAAATAAAGAATTAGAAGCTATTTCATCTGAACTTAAAAAGCATAGTGAAATAATTCACATCAACAATTCCTTATTGCAAGCAGGTATTCCATTGCTATTTGTTTCTATCGAGAAAAACAGAAAAGGACATGTGAAAGAGATGGCGAAGATTTTATTTAAGTCGGAGGCGTTAAAGCAAGTAAAGGTGTTGATTTTCCTCGAAGCGAATATGGATATATCTAGCGTTGCGGATGCTGTATGGCGCTTCTCAAATAATGTAGATCCGAAACGTGATCACAAAGTAATTGAAGCGGAAACTGCTGATGAAGTGAATCATATTGTTTTTGATGGAACTCGTAAGACAAAAGAGTTTGATGGCTTTGAGCGCGACTGGCCGAATATTCTTGCTGCTGATGAAGCAACTGCAAAACATGTTGACGAAATATGGTCACGGTTAGGGCTAGGTGCTTTTATTCCTTCTCCTTCGGAACGTTATCGCAAGCAGCTCTATAAAGGTGGAGCCGTAGCAGAAAGTTAGTTCTTGCCTCTTGGTTTCAATGTGACAACAATCGGATAATGGTCGCTATATTTTTTGCGTACCATCGAATACTTCAAGCATTCGAAATAATCGCTGTGTAAGATATAGTCTATGCGATACGGTATAAAAAAACCATTGTAGCTAATGCCAAATCCTTTTCCTTTTTCAGAGTAAGAATCGATTAAATAACGAGCAATACTGTTATACGCATAAGTGTACGGAGGGTCGTTAAAGTCGCCGCAAAGAATAACTGGGTACGGACAATTTTCAATATGATTGCTTAGTTCATCTACTTGCGTACTTCTAATGATGGCGCCTTTCTTAATTCTCTTAAATATTGAAAGACTTCCTTTTAAAAATTGCTCTTGATTATTTACATCTGGATTGTCGATGAAATTATAATCGTTTTTCTTAAAGTGATTCGATTGTAAATGCACATTGTAAATTCGAATTGTATCTTTTTTGTATAGCACATCGCAATACATTCCGAAGTTTGTACTTCCTTCTTTGAAAAATAATTTACCTTTATTGATGATTGGATAATTACTAAAGGTTGCTAATCCCCAATGGTATTTATCTTTTAACGTTAATCCGTATTCGATATGCGCATGTTTTAAATTTAGCAACGATGATATAGTATCGTTGTTTGAAAAGTTTTTTTCATCGCTGTGATAGTATTCCTGAAAGCAAACTACCTGTGGCGATTCTTTCTTGAGCACATCAAAAATCTTACTTCTCGTTTCTTGATTTCCACTCCAATTGTACAAATCAAATAAGCGCACATTGTAACTCATTACCTTAAATTGATTCTTCGATACTGGCGACTCAATAACAAACATTGGTGGTTGATACATCAATGCCAGTTTATCGTAACCCATAATAATAATCGCAAGAGAAATGAATGCATATTTACTTCTTCTAATTACCCAAAAAATCAGAAACAAAATATTAACGATAACAATAAAAGGATAGGTGTAGGCGAGAGGTTCAAATAGCCAAAATGATTCAGGCGATATCTTACAAGATAACTGCACACACAAAAGCAGAAAAGCTAGTGCGACATTAATGATAATTAATAGTCGGATTAGTTTACTTTTCTTTTTACTTGTAACGGGTTGTTCGGACTGCATTAGTCTGCAAATTAAACAATTTTAATATTATACATAGAAATAATTTACAAATTCTACCTTTGTACCACCAATGAGCAAAAGTTATACGATCGGTTTTTCACCTTGTCCTAACGACACCTTTATTTTCGATGCAATGATTAACAATCGTTTGCCACAGAATGAGGGTTGGAATCCTCATTTGCTCGACGTAGAAGCGCTCAATAAAAATGCGGCTGTTGGAATGTATGATGTGACTAAAATGAGCTTTGCTGCTTATGCTTTTGTGTCGGATAAGTACCAGATATTAAATGCAGGTAGTGCCTTAGGTCGTGGGTGCGGGCCATTAATCATAAGTAAATTGCCTCTGACATTAGAGGAGCTTAAGGATAAAAAGATTGCTATTCCTGGTGCGCGTACTACCGCTAATTTGCTGATGAGCATTTTCGTACCAGAATGTAAAGCGAAAGTTGAAATGGTTTTTTCTGATATTGAAGAGGCTGTTCTCAGCGGTCGTTGTGATGCTGGATTAATCATTCATGAAAATCGTTTTACCTATCAGCAAAAAGGACTTTTTAAAGTTGCTGATTTAGGAGAATTATGGGAGCATAAAACGGGTCTTACAATTCCTTTGGGATGTATTGCCGTGAAGCGCAGTTTATCCGAAGAAGAAAAAAAACATATTGATGATTTAATTCGTCATTCAGTTGAATACGCCTTTCAAAATCCAACAGCAAGTAAAGAATACATTGCACATCACGCTCAGGAAATGGACCCTACCGTTCAGCAGCAGCATATCGACTTATACGTGAATGATTTTTCGGTAACTTTGGGCGTCGATGGTAAAAATGCCATTCAGACGTTGTTTGATGAAGGAAAAAAATCAGGTTTGCTGCCTGATGTAGTTCAACCTCTATTTGTATAAAATATGATTGTAGTAACAGGTGCCGCAGGTTTTATCGGAAGCGTTTTAGTCGGAAAGTTAAATAGCATCGGAATGGAAAATATTCTGATGGTGGATGATTTTTCCAACGAATTGAAAAAAGTAAACTGGTCAACTAAAAAGTATAGCGATAAAATGGATCGCGCTGTTTTTCTCGATTGGTTTAAAGCAAATGCATCGCAGGTATCGTTTGTGTTTCATATTGGAGCCCGCACCGATACTACTGAGTTTAATAAAGAGATTTTTGATGAGTTGAATGTGAACTACACAAAGTCTATCTGGAGTACATGCACTGAAAATAATATTCCGTTAGTGTATGCATCTTCTGCAGCAACCTATGGCGGTGGTGAACAGGGTTATGCCGATAATCATGCTGCAATTTCTTCTTTACATCCGCTGAATCCTTATGGATGGTCGAAGCAGGAGTTTGATATTTGGGCTTTACAACAAACAAATACTCCTACGCAATGGCAAGGATTAAAATTCTTTAATGTCTATGGTCCGAATGAATATCATAAAGCACGTATGGCTTCTGTGATTTTCCATGCGTTTCATCAAATCAACAATACAGGAAAAGTGAAACTATTTCGTTCTCATCGTCCCGATTTTAAAGATGGCTGGCAGCTTCGCGATTTTATTTATGTGAAAGACCTTGTGAATGTTTGTGTGTACTTGATGCAAAATAAAGTGCAATCAGGAATCTACAATTTAGGAACAGGACAAGCACGTTCGTTTTATGATTTAGCAGATTCAACGTTTAAAGCGATGGATAAGCAAACAGAAATCGAGTACGTCGATATTCCTGCTGATATTCGCGATAAGTATCAATACTTTACCGAAGCAGATATGAGTAAATTAATCGCACAAGGATATACAACACCATTCACTTCGTTGGAAGAGGGTGTACGCGATTACGTTAGTAACTACCTTTCTAAGAATAGCGTTTATTAATGGACAAGATTTTCGAGTTTCTTCAGTCGCGCGTATTTAAATATTTCATTGCAGCTGGTGTTGCAACTGTTGTCGATGTAAGCTTGTATTACTTATGTTTCAATTATGCATTCGATAAACAACCTGTAGCTTTATTCGGAAGTTTTGCTTTGAAAGCAACAACTATTTCACTCGTGATTTCTTATTCTTGCGGATTAGTCACCAACTTTTCTATTTCGAAATATTTAGTGTTTACCGATTCGGAAATGAAAACAACCTCTGCATTTTCTCGTTTTGTGTTGGTTGCATTGTTTGTGCTGATGCTAAACTATTTCTTTATGAATTTCCTGATTCATCAATTGGAATGGTATCCAACGTTTGCGCGTGCAGTATCAGCACTTTCTATTGGAGTGCTCAGCTTTTTATTCCACAAATTTTTTACGTTTAAAGTCAGTAGCTTAAAAAAATCATAACGATTCTTTCAGCTCTGTCAAAAAGCCCTTCATGCGTGTAAGGGTGTCTTTTAATTGCATCTGAATTTCGATATCGTTTTTGTTGCCAGCTAATTTTTTCTTAGCTCCATCCAGCGTATAGCCTCTTTCTTTTACGAGGTGAAAAATAATCTTCAGATTGTTTAAGTCTTCCGGAGTAAATAAACGATTACCTTTTTTATTTTTCTTTGGTTGAAGAATTTCAAATTCATTCTCCCAGAAACGAATCAATGAAGTATTCACTTTAAACATCTCTGCTATCTCGCCGATGCTGTAATACAAGCGCTCAGGCTCTTTGTCGAAATCCATGATTGGCATAAAGCAATAGTTTTAGTCGAATGATTGATTTTCCTGTGCTGCAAGAATTCGAATCTGCTCGTATTCCTGTGGAGTTAAGTCGTTATAAAAATAATTAATCGGATCTATTTTTTGTCCACCTTTAATAACTTCATAATGGCAATGCGGACCAGTAGATGATCCAGTACTTCCAACATATCCAATTAAGTCTCCTCGCTGTACTTTTTGTCCAGGACGAACCACAAACTTTGTCATGTGTCCGTATAAGGTCTGATAACCATATCCGTGATTAATCACCACATTGTTCCCATATCCACGGCCGTTAAACTCTGTCTGACTAACAACACCATTTCCAGTAGAATAAATCGGAGTTCCCGTAGGAGCGGCAAAGTCAATACCTGTATGCATCTTAGCCGTTTTGTAAATAGGATGAATGCGATATCCAAAACCAGATACCAGTCGCGATGAACCTTTAATGGATACTGGCTGAATACCCGGAAT
>CAMBYJ010000148.1 GCA_945872015.1 Chitinophaga pinensis
ATTTCCGAAGTAAGGAATGAAGTTCAAATAATAATCAAATACAATTGCTTTTAGCGGCGCTTCTTTCTCGATGAAGTCATCTATCTTTTCAGAGATGTCGAATACAATGGCAATTAAAATAATCAACCCTAACGCAAAAAAGAAAGTCCCTAAGAACTTTCTAATAATATAGCGGTCGAGTATTTTCATTTTCAACATTACAAACGACGACTTACATTTTCAAGAATAACAGGCTTCCATGCAGCAAAAGAACCATCAATAATTCTGCGACGTGCTTCTTTTACAAGCCATAAATAAAAACCTAAATTATGAATCGAAGCGATTTGAGCACCTAGCATTTCGTTGTTAGAATTCAAATGACGCAAGTAAGCTTTCGAGTAAAAAGTATCCACATACGTTTCACCATCGGCTTCAATCGGAGAGAAATCATCTTTCCATTTTTCATTACGGATATTGATAATTCCTTGCTTAGTAAACAACATTCCATTGCGCGCATTGCGCGTAGGCATCACACAATCGAACATATCTACACCTAATGCAATCCCTTCAATTATATTTGCAGGAGTTCCAACACCCATTAGATAACGAGGTTTGTCCTTCGGAAGAATATCGGTTATCTGATCGGTGATTTCATACATCATCTCAGCAGGTTCACCTACTGATAATCCACCAATAGCATTACCAACTCTTTCTTTGGAAGCAATAAACTCTGCGCTTTGTTTACGTAAATCTTTATAAGTACTTCCTTGTACTATTGGAAACAAATTCTGCTCATAACCATAGAGCGAATCCGTCTTATCAAAATGATCACAGCAACGTGTTAACCAACGATGCGTTAACTCCATCGATTTTTTAGCAAGTGAATATTCGCAAGGGTAGGGAGTACATTCATCGAAAGCCATAATGATATCACCACCGATACTACGCTGAATATCCATTGCTCTTTCAGGTGTAAACAAATGCTTAGAGCCATCGATATGAGAACTAAACTGAACACCTTCTTCTTTTATCTTACGTATTCCTGAAAGGGAGAAAACCTGAAATCCACCGCTATCGGTTAAGATAGGACCATCCCAGTTCATAAACTTATGTAAACCTCCGGCTTTTTCAAGAACGGATGTCCCTGGCCGTAAGTAAAGGTGATACGTGTTACCTAAAATTATTTGTGCCTGAATATCATTTTTTAATTCACGCTGATGAACAGCTTTCACTGTCCCTGCAGTACCCACAGGCATGAAGATGGGTGTTTCAATTGTACCATGCGCAGTTTCGAGTAAACCAGCACGAGCTTTAGATTGCGAATCGCTATGTAGAAGAGTAAATTTCATTCGTTAAATTAGAGGGTAAATTTATGAAATAAAAGCCACTATACTTTTTGTCCTGTGAGCGCTCTTAATACAACCGACGCACAGGTAGCACCGAATGTTGCAGGCAGATAGGAAATTGTTCCGTAGGCCGATTTTTTAAAATTGGTTCCGTCTGTTTTTATTAATGACTCTTTCACGATGTGCTCATCAGAAAAAACTGCTTTGATGCCTGTAAAGACACCCTTGCGATGTAAACGCTTGCGAACATATTTCGCTAAACGACAAGTATGCGTTTCAGAGATGTCAGTAACCTGTAAACGAGTCGGATCAAATTTACCACCTGCACCCATTGAACTCACTATGTTTTGCTCTCTTGCATATGCGGTAGTAAGCACCATGATTTTAGGTGTAATTGAATCGATGGCTTCAATGACATAATCATACTTAACAGATAATAGTTCTTCCACCATCTCGGGCATAATGAAGGATTGTACTACTCGCAATTTTAAATCAGGATTTATAGATAGCAGTCGTTCTTTCATGATTAACGCTTTGGGTTCTCCGTGATTTGTAGCTAGAGCGGGCAACTGTCGGTTACGATTTGTTGGATCCACCACATCACCATCAACTATCGTCATTTGTCCGACACCACCACGCGCAATAAACTCAGCAGCATAAGAACCAACGCCACCTAGACCAATTACTAAAACATGTTTATGTTCTAATTCCTGTAACTTTTCTTTACCTATTAATAATTCCGTTCTCGATAACCAGGAGCGATCTTTCATTTTTTAAAAACTGTTTTGAAATTTTGATAAACGATTTCTTTCAATGTTGTTACCTCCATCGATTTGATTTCAGCAGCTTTCACAAAAATATCATCAATTGCAATAGCACTGTTATCGGTTTCCAAAAAGATTTTATCAAGTGGTGTTTGTAACAATGTTTCGATTAAATGAGGTTCTGATTTTAGCAGATGATTTCCGAAAGATAAATACATTCCAGCATTCAATAATTCATTTGCTATACTCCATTTCATTCGTGTTCCATGAATAATCCATGGTTGAATAGGATTTAATTCACGCTTGATTTTCAGAATATCTTCGTGTGCTTTTACTTGGTGAATAATTAGGGGAAGTTTATATTTTTCAGATAATAAAATCTGACTTTTGAATAATTCGATTTGAAGATTATAATCTACATCAATTAATTTGTCTAATCCACATTCACCAATTGCATAAATCAATTTTTCAATAATAATCTTTTCAAGAATTGATAAGTTATCATAGCAGCTTTCCTTAGAAATATACCAAGGATGTAACCCTAAAGTGCATTGTGAAATGATGAGGTCGTTATTCTTCAAATATTCATTTAGATCAATACTTCTTAAAGAAATTACTTCTTTACGATTTGAAAAATGATGGCTATGAATATCGACAAACGGAATCATTTGTTTGCAATCGTTTTATAGTAATGCTCAATAATTAAATCAGGTCGTTTAATTGAATCGAATAACCATTGCTGGTATAATTCATCTCTATCGTGATCACTCAATTGCCAACGGACATTGCTTTCTTCTAAGCGCTTTCGTAAATCATACAAAGCAATTGAACAAGCTACGGACACATTAAGACTTTCGGTAAATCCATGCATAGGAATAATCACGCATTCGTCGGCAGCATCCATGATAAGATCTGAAACACCATTTTGCTCTTGTCCCATAACAAGTGCAATTGGTCGATCAAAATTTAATTCTGCAATCGATTTGCTTGCAGCATGAGGAGAAACCGCGACAATCTTATAACCTTTTGCTTTTAATGTTTGAATACAATCCTGCGTTTTATTCTCTCCATCGTAACGGTTTATATTCACCCAATTTAAAGAACCTCGCTGAACTTTCTTGGCGCCGCGAAATGGAAAATTGCTTTCTATCAGATGAACATTTTGCACTCCAAAACATTCAGCACTCCTACAAATAGCACTGATGTTATGAGGATCCACCACCTGATCCGTCACCACTGTTAGATAATTCGTTCGATTTGCTAACACCTCTTTCAAACGCAAAATCCTATCTGCCTGAACAAATTGTTCGAGGTACGTGATGAGTTCGGGGGAGAGGTTTATTGATTTGATGATTTTATCTTTATGTCGCTACTACGTAGCTATTATTGTATGCCCCGCTGGGGCTATGGTTTTGGCGCTCCTACGTAGCTTAAATTGTATTGCCACTAACGGGGCTATTCATTTTGACCTATTTTGAGCTATGATTTAATTTTTCAATTATTATAGCTCCGTAGGAGCGTTATAATAATTGATTGATGATTTTATTTATTGATTGAGCTCCGTTGGAGCGCCACCAATCTCCTCAAACAAATACTCTTCTTTATAATCTACCTCATATGCCTGTAAGAATTCAACATACTCCTCTCTGAATTTTGTTGTTTGATGATGCTCTTCTTGGTGAGCAATATAATTCATAATAATATTTACCTGCGATGAACCCACGCTAAATGCTCCAAATCCTGTTTGCCATTCGAATTTACCTGCCACCTTATTGTTATCATTTATCCATCTCGATGAATTAGCTTTTATATCACGAACTAAATCAGACAAATTACAATCGGGTTTTATTCCCAATAAAATATGAATATGATCTTCAACTCCATTAACAATCATTAATTTTTGTCCCTTGTTCTTTACAATTCCTGTGATATATTGAAATAATTCATCACGCCATGATTTAGCAAGAACACTTGCTCGCCTTTTAACTGCGAATACTACATGAATGTAAAGCTGGGTGTATGTGTTTGCCATAATTGATATTTCGCCCCGCTGGGGCTATGGATATTACGCTCCTACGGAGCTATGATTATATCAACCCGATGGGGCTGTGGATATGACGCTCCTACGGAGCTATGATTATATCACCCCGATGGGGCTTTGTATATGACGCTCCTCCGGAGCTATTATTGTGTCGCCCCGATTGGGCTTTGGTTACATATTTCGTCTATATTGGCCACCTACCTCGAATAAGGCTTTGGTGATTTGACCAAGGCTGCAGAACTTACTTACTTCCATCATCACATCAAACATGTTCTTGTTATGAATCGCAGTCACTTGTAAATCACGCAATAAATTAGAGGCTTTATCTTGATGTGCCTTATGCAAATTATTCAACATGTTAATCTGGAATTCTTTCTCTTCTGTTGTTGCACGAATAACTTCTTTAGGTGTTACCGTTGGTGAGCCTTTCGATGATAAGAATGTATTTACTCCGATAATTGGATATTCACCTGTGTGTTTCAACATTTCATAATGCAACGACTCCTCCTGAATTTTACCACGCTGATACATTGTTTCCATCGAACCTAATACACCGCCACGCTCTGTGATACGATCAAATTCTGTCAATACTGCTGCTTCTACTAATTCCGTTAATTCTTCAATGATGAATGAACCTTGTAATGGATTTTCATTCTTTGCTAATCCTAACTCACGATTAATGATTAACTGAATAGCCATCGCACGACGAACAGATTCTTCTGTTGGAGTAGTAATCGCTTCATCGTATGCATTCGTGTGAAGTGAATTACAGTTATCGTAAATAGCATACAATGCTTGCAATGTTGTACGAATATCGTTGAAGTCAATCTCCTGCGCATGTAACGAACGACCTGATGTTTGAATATGATACTTCAACATCTGACTTCTTTCATTAGCGTTGTATTTTAACTTCATTGCCTTTGCCCAAATACGACGAGCAACACGACCAATCACTGAATACTCAGGATCGATCCCGTTACTGAAGAAGAAAGATAGGTTAGGAGCGAAGTCGTTGATGTTCATTCCACGACTAACATAGTATTCTACATAAGTAAATCCGTTGGCCAATGTAAATGCTAGCTGTGTTATCGGATTTGCACCTGCTTCTGCAATATGATATCCAGAGATAGAAACAGAATAGAAATTACGAATTTTATTCTGAATGAAATACTCCTGCATATCACCCATCAGACGTAAAGCAAACTCAGTAGAGAAGATACATGTGTTTTGTGCCTGATCTTCTTTTAAAATATCTGCCTGAACTGTACCACG
>CAMBYJ010000149.1 GCA_945872015.1 Chitinophaga pinensis
GTAAACAACACAAGAAAAAAACTGATTTTACAAAAGCAATCATTAACAGCTTCAATCAATTCTGAGAGAGCATCGGTTGGCGATTTGCCCAATAAACAAAACAAATTACAGTCGCTAAGTCGCGATTATTATTTAAATGAGCGAATTTATAATTTCCTTGCCGATAAAAAAGCGCAGTTGGTGGTAATTCAAAATCCATTTGAACAAAGCAATAAGTTTATTGAAAATGCGGAGCCTGCATTTTATCCAGAGGAAAAATCGTCACCATTGTTTTTCATTCTGGTGATGGCAGCAGCATTGGTTTTAGGTTCTGTAGCTGCAATGGTAGCCTATGCAAAACGCAAAATACATTCTCCTGCAGATTTGCGTGATCATAAATCGATACCTTTTATCGGACAAATAGAAATTTTACAAGATGTGAAAGGCGCTTATCAATCGTTCACAGCGCTTTCTACAAAAATACAATGCAATTTAGATGCTGGTAAACATCAGATTATAACGGTTACCAGTAGCCGTAAAGGTGAAGGCAAGACATTTATTGCCTCGCATATTGCACGAACATTAGCAGCTCAACATAAAAAGGTTTTATTAATTGATGCGAATACGTTTAATCCGAAGTTGCATGAACTTTTTGAGATGAAACAAGAAAATGGATTAACAGATTATTACAGTAATAAGGCTCCTATAGGCGATTGTATACATACTACCTCTGTTGACCAATTAGATATTTTACCTGCAGGAATAGACAGCAATCCGGTAAGCCATTTAATCTCTTCTGATAAAACCAAATCGTTATTAGACCATTTATCACCTCAATACGATGCTATTGTAATTGATACTCCAGAAGTGGAGGAGCATATCGATGCAATTCCGTTTATGAAATGGAGCGACTTGAATTTATTTGTTGTTAAGTCTGATACGCAGCGCGCTGAGTTAATTGAACATGCAGAAATATTAAAAGAAGAATATCGCCTTAAAGAAGTAAATTTCTTGTTAAACGCAATGAAGAAAGACCGTAATCATATTGGATTCATGCGCAATAACAAAGAGTATAAAATTAAAGGCAACAAATACATTCCTAGAATAGCAAATCTTTTTGTTTGGTAAAATATGAGTACAGATAGTTTAAAATATAACATCATTAGGCGAGGATACATGCGCCGTCCCTTTAAGAATGTGAAGGCTAATCATTCGGCTCCTTTAATGCAAGGGCCAGTCCTAAGCAAGCGAAAAATTTCCAATAATTTTCTTTACAGACTATTTGTGGTTTACAATCGTACGCATGAACAATGTGATATGAAAGATAGTTATGCTTTTAGTGTTTTAAAACAAAATGTAAAATTCTGTTTGGCAGAAAGAGTAATTAGTGGAAATCAGTGGGAGGAGGAGTATAATATATCCTTCGAGTTGTTTCGAACGACTTTCGCTAATATGGACAGGAACACGAAAATTTTTACTGCAGAAACAGTGAATACAATTTTTACAATTCCTTCGAGCTTTAGTACCAATACAATTTTTATGAATAGATGGGAAACGGACGGTGGTAAACTACCAATGATGTTCGACCTGATTCATAATTTATTTATCACTGGGTTGTTTCAACCAAATGATTTTTTAAAGCAATACGATTTCGATTTGTTTTTTTACCAGTCTTTGCCATTATTCAACGAATTGACAAATAAATTTTCAATTGATTATTTAACCTACGAAAAACTATATCTCCTTTATAATTTGAGTTTTTACTATAAGGCAAAATCGTCGGCAGCAGTATTCAGCAATCTAGAGTTAGTTTATTATAATCGCTTACAAAATCGATTACTTAGTCTTGTATAAACTGTAAGATTTTTGATTATTTGCTTAAATGTCACATAAAATTTAATAAAAAAGGCAACCATTATTCTTAACAATGCGTTAAAAAATCGCATTCTATGAATAAGCTTATTAACATAAAAAATATTAAAATTACACTTGTTTTCACTTGTGTATTTTTCTTTAATATAGCTCTTAATGGACAGAGCGTAGTCACTTATTCAGGGCAGGCATTATCTTCAGGATTTGTTAATAGCTCTCTTTCTTCTTCACGTTACAACGAACCTCACGGAATTGCTTCAGATGCGAACGGTAACATCTTTATTGCCGATCGTTTGAATAATGTAATTCGTAAGATTTCTTCAAACGGTACTGTTTCAACTTATGCAGGAACTGGTCAAGCTGGAAGTTTCGATGGACCTGCAACTCAAGCTACATTTAATGAACCATGGGCAGTAGCTGCTGATACTTTAGGTAATTTGTACATAGCAGATACAAAGAGTTATAAGATTCGTAAAATAGACGCAAGTGGAAATGTAACAACAATTGCTGGAACTGGAATTTTCGGTACAACAAATGGCCCTGGAAACGTGGCTAAATTTGGTTTTACTACCGGCTTAGCAGTAACGAAAGATGGAAGTATCCTTTATGCATGTGATTATAATACGCATGTGATTCGTAAAATACAGAACGGAACTGTTTCTAATCTTGCCGGGACTGTTTATTTATCAGGAATGAATGATGGTCCAGGTATCAGTGCTTCGTTTAATCATCCATACGGAATTCATTTATTAAACAATGGCGATTTATTAGTTACTGATGAGTGGAATAATACCTTAAGAAAATTAACTTCATTGGGTTATACTTCAACTTTTGCAGGAAGTGGTGTAATGGGTAGTACTAACGGTGGCGCTTTAGCATCAAGCTTTAATTATCCATGGGGCGTTACTTCGGATACGTTAGGAAATATTTTTATTTTAGATGGATACAATTTTACAATTCGTAAGATTAGTCCTGCAGGACAAGTTTCAACTTATGCAGGTAATGTAGGAGTTGTGGGTAGTGCTGATGGACCTGGTTCGAGTGCATCATTTAATAATGCAGCAGGAATCTGTTATAATCGCGTAAACAAATCATTGTATGTGGCTGATACAAAAAATCACACTATACGTAAAGTATCATTTGTTTCTTCAATTGTTTTAAATGCAACTATCAATGGTGCAAATTCAGCAACCACTTGTTATGGTGATACCATTACAGTTTCTGTTTCTCCTTCGGGATTAACAGGCTATAGTGTTTATGATAATGGTGTATTAGTAGGAACATCGAATACGGCTCAAGTGAAGGTTTCAGGATTAACTGCTGGAAGTCATACGTTAATCGCTAATGCTTATGATGCTAACGGAGCTGTAGCTACGTCAAATAATTTATCAGTTAACGTAACTACTCCTTTTGTTCCTCAAGTATCGTATTCAGGTGCAACAACTATTTGTACTGGTGATTCATTAAAATTATCAGCAGCATCAGGTATATCTTATGTATGGTCAAATGGACAAACAACAAAAGATATTTATGTTCATATTGCTGGAAATTATTCTGTTCAAGTAACAAATAATAATGGTTGTCGTGGGACATCTCTGCCAGTAGCTGTTTCCTTATTACCATTGCCAGATACAACAGTAACCTCATCTAAAGGATTAACTATTTGTCCGAATGATTCAACCGTATTAACTGCAGTTGGAGGAGTATCTTGGAATTGGTCATGTGGAGTAGTAACACAAAGTGCTCGTGTACCTGCAGGTAATTATCAGGTAACAATTACAGGAGCAAATGGATGTAAAGCAACATCAGCAAATAAGATTATTACCAATTATAATGTATCACCAATAAGCGTTTCTCCTTCGGGAAGTGTAACTATTCTACAGAATGATTCTATTCTGTTAACTGCTAGTGGAGGATCGTCTTATGTTTGGTCCAACGGACAAACAGGGGCTTCTATTTATGTACATAATTCTGGAAGTTATAGTGTGAGTGCAGTAAATAGTAACGGTTGTAATGTAAGTTCTTCAATAGTTAATGTGACTGCTATCAATGCAAGTAATATGATTACAGTTATTGGAACAAACGCATTTTGCGAGGGCGGAAGTACAGTACTTACATCTTATTTTGCTAATGGAAATCAATGGTACAGAAACAATGTTTTGTTAAACGGACAAACACAAAATACACTAACGGTAACGCAGCAGGGCTATTATAAAGTAAAAGTAACTAATGCAGGAAATGCGTTTTATTCTGATTCTGTATTTATTGAGGTGTATCCATCTGCGCAATTGCCAACTGTAAATGATACAGCTGTTTGTAAAGGAAATAATTTACAAATCACTTTAGCAGGTACTACTACTTATCAGTGGTATAATGAAATCACAGGTGGAAGTCTTTTAGCAACAGGAAACAACTTCACTCAATCAAATGTACAAACACCGTTTAGTGTTTATTTAGATGCAATCACATCAAACGGATGTAAAGCAGTTAGTCGTGAAAAAATTCAGGTTAATGTGAATCCATTGCCAATAGTTGATTTTACTTATAATGTAGAATTAGATAATGGTAGTTATATCACAACGTTTAATCATTCTTGTAATGGTGCCGATTATTATTCTTGGAATTTTAATGGTTTAGATACATCTAATCTTGAAACACCACAATATACATTTTCAATGGACGGTGTTTATTCAGTCAACTTAACAGCAACAAATACCCAAACTGGTTGCAGTAATTCAATACAGAAGAACGTAGATATTCATGTGAAAACAGATTTGTTTGTGCCTACTACGTTTACTCCTAACAATGATGGTAAGAATGATATTTTCAGAGTGAGAGGAAGTGAAGTGATTGTAGAAGAGATGTCAATTTTTAATCAATGGGGCAAAGCTGTATTTCATGGTGATGCTGCCATCACTACTTGGGATGGAACATCTAACGGTGAAACGTTGAATAACGGAACGTACGTTTATAAAATTAAAGTGATTGACGCGGGAACTCCAAAGGAATTAAAAGGAACAGTAACATTAATAAAATGAAAAGGATTCTAATCATATTTTTTCTTCTGTCCGTATTTGTGAAAGCAAATGCGCAGGATCCTCATTTTACACAGGTTAATCGTTTAGGGTCTATGATTAATCCTGCAGTGTCGCTGGCAGAAAATAACAACATGCAGATAACAATGTTGTATCGTACACAATGGAATAATATAGCACCATTTAAAACACAAGGCGTTGCATTTAATAAAAAAGTTAATCGTTTTACATTTGATGCTAACGTAATAAACAATACTGCTGGAGATGCTGGATTTCGTCAGCTTTATTTTAATGGTGGGTTATCGTACAATCACAAAACAAAGAAAAATAGTTTTATTGGTGGAGTTCAGATTGGATTAATACAACACAGTTTTAATCCTTTGAATATGACATTTGATGATCAGTATATTCCTGATGTAGGATATTCTTCGGGCAATGCCACTCAAGAAGTATTTACAAATACAAGATCTATTCGTCCTGATTTTAACGTAGGTGG
>CAMBYJ010000150.1 GCA_945872015.1 Chitinophaga pinensis
AATGCGATTGAATCGAGTATTAATTATGAAGTAATATCATTGCCTGTTGGAGAGTTTGCTGGTCGTGTGAGTGATTATAACCTTTGTATTTTACATGGATTGCCAGCAAAAAACAATGCGGCATCTAGCATTATTGATAACCTAAAAAATGCAGGTGTTCCTTTATGGTTTATTTTAAGTTCGAATACCGATATCAACTCACTGAATAATCTGGCTGCAGGAATTCAAGTGGCGAATAATCGTGGAAGCGTGCAGGATGTTTATCCAAGTGTATCCAATGGATTTTCGTTGTTTACTTTTTCTGAATTATTAACAGATAAAATCAAAGAATGGCCTCCGTTAACTTCGCCTTTTGGAGTTTATTCATCAAAGGCAGGTGCATCTGCATTGCTGAATCAGAAAATAGGAAGCATCGTTACTAATCAACCTTTAATGGTTTTTAGTGAGCAAGGAAATTATAAGTCGGTGGTGTTGGGTGGCGAAGGATTGTGGCGCTGGCGATTGGCCGATTACAATTCAAATGGCAATCACGATTTAAGCAATGAGTTAATTCTGAAAACGGTTCAATACCTTAGTGTGAAAGATGATAAGTCGCCGTTTAAAGTAAATGCAAAGAACGCTTTTAAAGAGAATGAGGCTGTTGTTTTTGATGCTGAGCTATACAATGAAAGTGGTCAGCTGACGAATGTTCCAGAAGCGAAGATTACCATCACTGATCAGAATAAAAAGCAGTTTCCTTATGTGTTTTCAAGAACAGAGAAAGCGTATACGTTAAACGTAGGACAATTCCCGGTTGGTAAATACAATTACAAAGCAGAAGTGAAGTTAGGGGATAAACTCTTTAATCGTTCAGGAGAGTTTAGCGTTAATGCCTTGCAGTTAGAAACGGTGAATACAATTGCAAATCACCAATTATTGAATTCAATTTCCGTCAGAAGTGGTGGTAAGATGTTTTTATCGGCAAATTATCAAGAGCTGATTAACGTTTTGAAGAAGCAGGAAGATTTAAAGCCAATGTCGTTTACCAGAAAGAAAATGGAAGACATGATAGATTTCCCTTGGGTGTTTTTTGTGTTGATTTTGTTAGCTGCTACCGAGTGGTTTATTCGTAAGCGCTCTGGCGGATACTAGTTGTTTCCAACCTTAACTGCTTTTCCTAAAAAATACGGCGACTTATGTAAAATGTATAAGTCAAGAAAAACCTTTGTGCGTGCAAAATATTCTCTGATGTTTATTGCAAGTGAGTACTCTGGGGCAGGATCTTTTGCATTATAAGCAACTGCATTCATTTCATAAAATTTAGCAATAAAAAGTGCACGTTCATTATGGAATTCCTGCGAGATAATGGTGACTTCATTTTGGCCGAATACTTTTTTGCATCTCACAACTGAATCTAATGTCCTGAACCCTGCAAAGTCCATGATTATGGAAGAATCAGGAATTCCCATTTTCATCAGTTCCTTTTTCATTTCACGTGGTTCGTTGTAAGTATAAAAACGATTGTCTCCACTTACTAGTACATATCGTATTTTGCCTGAAAAAAATAAGGATGCCGCTGCTTTGATGCGGTTATAGAAAAAAGGATTGGGTTGTCCATTTTTCATATGTCGACTTGTCCCTAGTACAAGTCCTACTTTGTTTTTAGGAATTTCATTTAAATCAGAATAAATCCGGCCTTTTGAAAAATGATTAATCTGATAATTGCTGTAGTATAACATACCACCAGTAATTATTATCAAATTAGTGAAAATAATCACGAGCACCTTTTTGTTAAGGAAGTTAAAGTATCTCGTATTTGTAGAGGTTAGGGGCACGGTAAGTAATCGATAGTTGCGAAGATATAACTTCTGAAATTGTCACTTTATTATTTTAAAAGTAAATATTTATAACATATCAATCAACGACCTGCCAATACTCTTGTTGCGCAGTTCAATAACTATCAAAAGGTAGACAATAGAAAAGATATAATATGGAATACAGGAATTAAAGGAGCTAAGAAAGTAGATTCTACTTTTGTTATCCGACATTTTAAATAAGTTAAACCGAAAATAAGATTCATTACTCAACAGTGTTTTCCATTTTCGCTGTATTAACCATTTGTGATAAAAGGCTAATACAACAATTATAATAACGCTTATGACGATATTAATGGACTGAAAAATCAATCCGATTAGTAACAGGTACTCACCAAATAATTTAGGATGGTTAATGGCAGAATATACGCCCACTTTTTCATATTGATGGTCGGATTTGCTATCGTTAAATGACATAAAAATCACCAATAATCCGATAATAATAAGCCACGCTGAAGCAAAGAGAATGGCATCGGTCATAACATGGTAAGTTGACCCAATTCGGGAATAATAGGCTCCGATAATTCCCAATAAAACACAAATTATCCACAATAAAGGAGGGTAGGATTCCCCTGTTTTATCTCGTAAAATGGATTTATTGAACATGTTGATTGATTGTTAGTAGATTTTCTTGGAACTTATTGAATTTTAGCTATATTTCACACCATCATTATAGAGTATTATATAAATCTTTAAACTATTCGCACTATGGCGAAGAATTCAAAAGTTGCCAGTAAAAAAGCAACGAAGTCAAAAGTAAGTAAAGCCCCGGCAAAGAAAAAGCCTGCTGCAAAAAAAGTAGTAGCTAAAAAAGCACCCGCAAAAAAGGTGGTTAAGAAAGTAATAAAGCCGGTTGCTAAAAAGAAAGTGGTAGCGAAGAAAGTAACTAAGTCAGCTGTTGCAAAGAAAGTGGTTGCAAAAAAAGCAGCTCCAAAAGCAGCTCCAAAAGCAGCTAAGAAAGTCGCTAAGCCTGCACCTAAAGGTAAAGTTGTTGCTAAAACAGTTAAGCCTGTTGTGAAAGCAGCAGCAAAGAAACAAGCTCCAAAACCTATTGCAAAACCTGTTGCTAAAAAGTCGGCAGAAAAGCCCGTTTTGAAAAAAGCAGTTACTCAGCCCGCCGTTAAACAGTCATTAGTTAAAAAGGCAGAAAAAGTAATCGAAAATAAAATAGCTGATAATAAAGTAAAAGTTGTAGCAAAAAATACGAAGGCAGTTGAGAAATCAGCTCCTTCTAAAGCTGATTCAAAATCAAAAGGAAAGCCTGCAACAGAAGAGAAAGTAGAACCTTTACAAGCAAAAGCAGCGAAGGCCATTAAGGAACTGGAAGAAACAATGGATTTATCTAAAGTTCGTCCTCGTTTGCAAGCAGGTTCGCCTCCTCCAAAACCAATAAGACACAAGGAACCACCGATTAAATTAGTTGAACCAACTAACACACTTAAACAGAAATATTCCTTAGAGTTTGAGTTTCGCTCATCACCAAAAATTTTATTTAATACCATCTCTGATGCAAGCGGATTAGCTGGATGGTTTGCAGATGAAGTGCAGACGAAAGATAATATTTATACTTTCTATTGGGATCAGGGCTCATCGCAAGCAAAAATGGTAGCGATGCAAGAACCACGATTAATACGCTTTCAATGGTTGGAAGATACTGATGGTACTTATTTCCAATTCGAAATTAAAGAAGATGATATAACTGCAGATGTAGCGTTAATTATCACTGATTTTGCATTGAAGGGAGAACGCGAAACACAAATCAGATTGTGGGAATCGCAAATACAACAATTGAAAATGTTTGTAGGTAGTCTTTAATACCTAACACATCATAGAGTGAGGTTGTGAGTTCAATACACAATCTCACTTTTTTTATGTCGTTTAACTTAGCTTTGTTCAACATTATTACCTTTGCAATCCATCATTGTATCAGTGAAAAAATTACACAAGCTTGTTTTAACTTCATTTGTCGGACCATTTATCCTGACATTTTTTATTTCGCTGTTTGTGTTGTTGATGCAGTTTCTATGGAAATACATTGACGATTTAATTGGTAAAGGTCTTGAGCCCTGGGTAGTTGGAGAGTTGTTGTTTTATACTTCAGCTAATCTAGTTCCGCTAGCATTACCACTCGCTATTCTCGTTTCGTCAATCATGACCTTCGGGAATATGGCGGAGCATTTTGAAATTACCGCAGCGAAGGCATCCGGAATTTCACTTCAACGCTTGATGCGTCCTTTGTTTCTGATAGCATTTGTAATTAGCATTGGCGCTTTCTTTTTTTCGAATAACGTTTTGCCCTATACGAACTTGAAGATGGGGAGTCTGCTATATGATATCCGACAACAAAAACCATCTTTGTCAATTCGCGAAGGTGCGTTTTATAATGGATTAGATGGCTATAGTATAAAGGTTGGAAAGAAAGGTAAGGATGGTAAAACACTTTACAACGTGATGATTTACGATCATACCGCTGGTGATGGAAATAAAAAAGTAGTGATAGCTGAATCAGGTACGATGCAGACTGCAAACAAGGATAAATATTTAATCCTGACACTTAATAAAGGAGCCGTTTACGAGGAGCAGAATAAAATTAAAAACGGATTTGATCATCACCCTTTGATGCGTAATTCGTTCGATTCCTATAAAATCAGATTTGATTTATCTTCTTTCAAGTTGAACAGAACTAATGAAGATCTTTTTAAAGGCGGACATCAGATGATGACGATGAAACAACTCGATGCTTCAGTTGATACATTTCAGACAGATCTTAACAAACGATTGAAAGATGTCAATAATAACTTAAAGCCTTATTTCTTTTTTGTTCGTGATACGGTTGATGTTTTTTCAAAAGTGAAAACTATTAAATCGGTGAATGTGTTTTCAGATTCGAATAAAGTTTATCAAACTATGGCTTACGAAAATGCGATGAATCAGGCTCGTTCTATTCAGGCATATATGAATGGCACCTTCGAAGATTTAGATGGACGTTATTACAATATCAATAAGTACAAAGTAGAGTGGCATCGTAAGTTGACCTTGTCGGCAGCATGCTTTATTTTATTTCTTATTGGTGCGCCCTTAGGAGCAATCATACGAAAGGGCGGTATGGGGTTGCCGTTAGTAATATCCATTATCTTCTTTTTAATCTATCATGTAACCAGTATTACAGGAGAAAAAATGTCGAAAGAAGGAGTAATAACTCCATTAACAGGAATGTGGCTTTCAGCATTTGTATTATTGCCAATTGGATTGTTTTTGATTTATAAAGCCACTCACGATTCGGCATTATTCGATAGGGATGCTTATAGAAATTACGGAAAGAAAATCATAGCGATGTTTGGAAAATCAAAAGCGAAGGGGGGCGAATAGATTGAAGGTATTACAACTTTGTTTGAAGGTTCCTTTTCCTCCCAGCGATGGTGGTTG
>CAMBYJ010000151.1 GCA_945872015.1 Chitinophaga pinensis
GATTCATGATTATGTTAGGTTTTTATATTTTCAGTTTAATTGATTTTTATTTTTATCCATTTAGATTTTGATCACCGCCATCATCTACCAATGATTTCTTGATAAAGTCAAGCCAATTTCGAGTAGGCTTTGGGACTTCACTACCTCCAACTGTAGGCTCTGGTTGTTTCTCTTTTATTTCATCTAACTGATGCCTATTTTTCTTCACCATGTGCTCTGCCTCTTGTAATCCGTTTATTACAAGTCCTACCCCCGTAGCATACATCGGACTCTTCACCTCATCGAAGCCTTTGCCCAAATGTTCATTAGGATATCCAATACGGGTATCCATACCCGTTATATATTCTACTAATTGAGAAATATTTTTCAATTGAGATCCACCACCTGTGATAACAATACCTGCAATTAGCTTTTTCTCATATCCTGAATGCTTTATCTCATAGTGTACGTGATCAATTATTTCTTCTACACGCGCCTGGATAATATGAGCTAAATTCTTTACAGATATTTCTTTCGGCTCACGACCTCTTAAACCAGGAATGGAAACGATTTCATTTTCGCGAGTTTGCTTTGCCAACGCAGAACCAAACTTTACTTTCAACTGTTCTGCTTGTGTACGGATAATTGAACAACCTTCTTTGATGTCTTCTGTAATCACATTTCCACCGAAAGGTATTACAGCAGTATGTCTGATAATTCCATCCTGAAAAATTGCGATATCTGTTGTACCACCACCAATATCGACCAACACTACGCCTGCTTCTTTTTCTTCTTCTGTCAATACAGCTTCTGCAGAAGCCAATGGTTCAAGAATTAACGCCTTTGTTGTAAGGCCAGCTTTCTCAACACACTTGTAAATATTTTTTGCTGCAGTTACAAGCCCTGTAATGATATGACAATTCGCCTCTAAGCGAACACCCGCCATTCCGATTGGCTCTTTAATACCCTGCTCGCTATCAACAATAAACTCCTGAGGAATCACATGAATAATTTCTTCTCCTGGAGGCATTGCTAAACGATACATATCGTCCGTTATAGCATCAATATCCGCTTGACTTATTTCATAATCCGTATTTGAGCGAGTTATCATTCCACGATGCTGCATACTCTTGATATGCTGACCGGCGATACCTACGTAAACTTCTTTGATCTCAACTTCAGATTTGATAGAAGCTTCTTCTACTGCTTCTTTGATTGATGCAACTGTCTTTTCGATGTTAGCCACCATTCCTCTCATCACACCAAGCGATTCTGAGCGACCCATACCCAAAATTTCGATTTTGCCATGCTCATTACGCTTACCTACAATAGCTGCAATTTTTGTAGTTCCGATGTCTAATCCAACAATTATTTCTGACATATTTTTAAAAATTATTTTTTAGTACAAACAACTTGATCTTTAAACTTAAGATTAATTACAGCATACTTATTCCAACCTGTATTACTTAACCCTTTTTGATAAAACAAAAACAAACGATTGAATTTATTCTGAAGGTCTGTAGTATCTCCGATTAAAATTCGGTGATCACCAACCCTTGGAACCAACTCTATTTCCTGCAACTCATTCACGAAAATCTGTTGGGTATTAGCTGACCAAAAGGTGTCGTTCGCGACAAAACTGGCAACCTTATAAACCTGATTAATCATTCGTGGAATTGTTAATGAATCAATATTTTTTGAATTTTTAAAAACTGGTGGCGGCGCAATTTTCATTTCCGAGTAGGTATTGAAGATAAAACCATTGGCTACGATAACCGACGGCGTGTACTTCTCCGACACAGGCATGAATGCACCATTTTTGTCAATGAAAAACTGCTCATTTTGCATGTTATAAACCCTTACAATTGGATCACGTTGCCATGCATCTATATGCAGATTTCCATCAAGTGTTGAATATACTTCAACGCGCTCTACAAATGGGTTGCTAAACACAATTTTTTCTAACAATGTTTTGTTGATGTTAGCAAAGGATTTTCCTATTAATTTACCCTTACTATTTACCAACTGAAGGATATCATTTCTATCAACAAAATCATGTCCTTCTCCTTCATTAACGGTCACCACCACATTTTTACAAACTGCATTTACTTGCTTATAATTTGCGAACCCCAAAAGCACAATCAAACCAGCAACTGAGAGCACCCAGCTACCAATAATGATAACGCGTCGTAACTTATGTTGAATATTAATTTTCAATTCAATAAGTGTTTAATTGGTTCTACAAACTGATCAATATCTCCAGCTCCCAATGTCATAATTACGGCTGGCTTTCTGTCTTTAATTTCGTTTAATAAATCATCTTTTTGAACTAAAACTTTATCACTGATGGTAACTTTATCCAATATCATTTGCGATGTAATTCCTGGAATTGGCAACTCGCGCGCAGGATAAATATCAAGCATAATCAAAGAATCAAGCAAGCTTAAACTCTCCGCAAATCCATCCGCAAAATCACGTGTTCTTGTGAATAAGTGTGGTTGAAATACACCCGTAACTTTCTTTGTTGGAAACAATTCTTTCGCTGATAAAATAGCGGCATTTAATTCTGTTGGATGATGAGCATAATCATCAATATACACGCAATCTTCATTACGCACCTGAATTTCAAAACGGCGCTGAGCCCCTTTAAACGACATAAGTGCGGTTCGCAATTCATCCTCTGAAACTCCACAATGTAACGCAACGGCTGAGGCGGCTATAGCATTCTCCACATTATGACGTCCTGGCAACCCTAAAACTAAATCACTAATTGTATGAGCTTCCGATTTAAAATCAAAATGATAAAAACCATTTTCGACACAAATATTCATTCCTGCAAAATCGCACTCACTCGTTTCAATAGAATACGAATAAGTTTTTGCTTTAAGTTCTCCAACAGATAATCCTTTTTTATAAATCAAGATACCATCTTCCTTCACCTGTCCTGCAAATAATCGATAATTATGTTGCATCTCATCAACGTTTCCATAAATATCTAAATGATCCGGATCCATTGAAGTGACAATAGCAATATCAGGAAACAATTGTAAAAACGAACGATCAAATTCATCTGCCTCTACAACGATGCGATGGTCTTTACTATTCGGCTGGCCAGCTAATAAATTGCTTTTAAAATTCGAGCTTATGCCACCTAAAAATGCAGATGTATTTTTGCCGGCACTATGCAATATATGCGCAAGCATCGTTGAAGTTGTCGTTTTACCATGCGTACCAGCTACTGCAAGTGTTGTTTGTCCGCCAGTTAATAAACCCAACACCTTCGAACGCTTAACGATATTAAAATTATGTTGAACTAAATAATTCCACTGCTGATGATCTTTAGGAATAGCGGGAGTCAGAATTACTAAAACCTCAGATTTATTTTCGCTGTTTCTAATTTGATTTGGAATTTGTTCGACAGCATCTTCATAGTGAATTACTATCCCTTCATTTTCTAGTTGAAGTGTTAATGGAGTTACTGTTTTATCATATCCTGAAACAATTTTTCCGGCAGCATGAAAATAACGCGCAAGGGCACTCATGCCAATCCCTCCTACACCGAGCAGGTAAACATATTTTATGTTTGCTAACTCACTTGTCATTTTACGCGTTTGATTTTTTTCTATTGATAATATCAACTATTTCTTTTGCTATTGTATCAGCAGCATCTGGTCTTGCCAATGGCGCGATATTATTAGCTAATTCAAGTTGCTTTGGTTTATTATTTAGTAACGCAATTGCTTCATTCACTAACGTCGCACTTGCATCCTGATCTTTAATTAAAAGTGCTGCATGTCTATTAACTAATGCCAAACAATTTTTTGTCTGATGATCTTCTGCAGCCGTTGGAAGCGGTACTAATATCGAAGGCTTTCTTACAATACATAGTTCTGAAACTGTGCTTGCACCTGCACGTGCAACAACAACATCACAAATTGCATACGCTAAATCCATTTTCGAAATAAAGTCGTAAGCTTTAATTTTATTTGTGTTTAACTTCTTTATTTTTTCATCGGCTTCAGCGAAAAAACTTTTTCCTGTCTGCCATATAACTTGAATTCCCGCTTCATGAAACTTTTCGAGTCCTGCATGAATTGCTTTATTAATAGAACGAGCACCTTGACTACCTCCAACAATCAATAATGTAGGCGTTGAATCCGACAAATTAAAATAGTTGGCAGCCAACGACTTTTTATTCGTCAAGTCTTTGATATCTTCTCGCACAGGATTACCTGTAAACATAATCTTTGAAGCTTCAAAAAACTGATTCATGTTTTCATAAGCGACACAAATCTTTGTTGCTTTCTTTGATAAAATTTTATTGGTAATTCCTGGATAAGAATTTTGCTCTTGAATTAATGTTGGAATACCATTCATAGAAGCTGCAAACAACATTGGTCCACTTGCATATCCACCAACACCAATTGCTATATCTGGCTTAAATGATTTTAATATGCTATTTGCCTTCGACAAACTTTTTATCAGCTTAATAGGAAAAAATAAATTATCAATTGAAATACTTCTTTTTATTCCTGCTATAGGCAAACCAACAATTGTATATCCAGCAGCAGGAACTTTTTCCATTTCCATTTTGCCTTCTGCACCTACAAACAAAATTTCGACCTCAGGATTTAATTTCTTAAGTGCATGCGCAATAGATAAGGCAGGAAAAATATGTCCGCCAGTGCCACCACCGCTTATGATCACTTTGTTCATGTGTTTAACTTATTGCACTTAAGTCTTCCGACTTTTCTTTATTATCAATTGAATTACTAACGCTAAGGATTACCCCAAACGCAAAACTTGTAAATATTATTGAAGAGCCACCCATACTAAGTAAAGGCAACGTCTGACCTGTAACGGGAAATACACCTACTGCAACACCCATATTAATGAGTGCCTGAAAGACCATGCTGAAAGCAAAACCTACTGTAATCATAGCTGCGAAAGCTTTATCGGTTCGTTTAACAATCAGCAAGGCTCGATAAAAGAAGAGCAGATATAAGATTAGAACAAATGCTCCACCTACTAATCCATACTCTTCAATAATTATTGCAAAAATAAAATCGGAATAAGGATGCGGTAAGAAATTTCTTTGCTCGCTATTTCCTGGACCTTTTCCAAAGAAACCACCTGTTGCAATTGCAATTTTTGCTTGTTGTGCCTGATAATCTTCATCCGAAAATTCAACCTTCGCATTTTTTGCATCAGCCTTATGATCATTATAACCTATAAAAGTCATGATGCGGTTTGTCCACGTTTCAATACGACCTTTATAACCT
>CAMBYJ010000152.1 GCA_945872015.1 Chitinophaga pinensis
AATCCGCTCATGCTTTTAGCTGCATTAGAGAATTTAATTATTGCGATTGCACTTTTATGGAGTTTTTATATGCTCATCAAGTCGAAATTTAAAATAGGCACGTATTGGATTTTATTAGCCTTCTTTTTCTGCATGACTATTTTTATTCTCACTGGATTAGTAACACCTATATTGGGCGCTATTGTTCGTTATAAAGTTCCGGCATTACCATTTTTTCTATTTGTTATGATTAATTATTTACCTGAATTAACGTTTGGTAAAACCATTCAGAATTTAATTCGAAAGAACTAATGGGAATACTGCTCGCTATTTTTTATGCGTTGATAATTGTTTATTGCATTTATCGTTTAGATGTACTTAGGCCAAAGCATATGCACTGGGAAATCCCTGCTGTTTATTTTTTTGCAAAGTGTGTTGTTGGAATTGGTCTCGGTGTTTTTTATATGAAGTATTATGGTGCTGGCGATACTTATGGTTACTTCAGCGATTCCGGACATTTATTTTCTATTCTGTTTAATGAGCCTAAGCAGTTTTTTAAAATTATGCTCGGCTATCATTTGGAAAGTCCTGATACCGCACGTAATGTTGCCTCATTGCATATGTGGGTCGATAGTGGTTTCGATGAGTATTACAATGATGCAAAAACCTTAGTTAAGCTTAATACCATTTTTCGATTTGTTTCTTTCGGTTATTATGAAGTGCATGTTGTGCTCATGGCATTTATGGCATACTTCGGATTGATAATGTTGTATCGTGTATTTCTTGATGAAGTGATTCCGAATAACAAATGGAGTTGGCTAGTTTCGTTATTGGTGTTTACAATTCCCTCTCACTTTATTTGGAGTTCTGGCTTAATGAAGGAGCCGTTGATTGTTTTTGTATTTGCCTTATTGATTTACATAACGTATTTATCTACGCAGCAAATGCGTGTTCGTTATATCGTCTATTTCGTTTCTATCGTATTACTTTTTTGCTTCGTGAAAATTTATTTGCTTCTGATAATGTTGCCTGGCATTTTAGGGATTTATCTTTTCCGATTTAAGAAGCCTCTAAAACAAATTACATTCATCGTTCTGTTTTATGCTATAGCTGTTTCGCTGGTTTTGTTTTTGGGCAACTATTATCCTTCATTCGATTTGCCGGCTTTGATGTTTGGAAAGCAATTAAATACTTATCGATGTGCTGTGTTTATGAATGCTGGAAGTTTAGTACAGCCAATTTCTTTTGCACCAACTATATCGAGTTTTTTAAAACATTTTCCTGAAGCCTCGTGGTATGCATTTTTTCATCCTACTTTATCAGAATTGAAAGAGTGGTGGTTCTTTCCTTTTTCAATCGAATCGTGGATTATCCTTCTATTCTTTGCAATGAACCTTATACTTGATAAAGGCAAAATGTATTTTACTTCTTCGTTTTGTATTTTGTCGTTATTTATTGCAATCATGCTTCTCGCTTTAGTAGGATTCACTAATCCTGTGCTCGGTAATATTGTACGCTATCGCATGATTGCTATGCTAGTTTTAATTCTTTCTTCTGGTTCAACGTTAATCAAGTTGCTAAATCAGAAATATCCCAATAACACCCAAGAAAAAATCGAATTATGAGTTTATTCAGAAAGAAAAATATTCATCAGATTTTAAAAACAGTTGAAGCCAATGAAGGCAGCTCAACACTTAAAAAACATTTGCGTGTTCGCGATTTAACAGCATTCGGAATTGCAGCAATTATTGGTGCTGGAATTTTTAGTACTATCGGACAAGCATCAGCTGCTGGTGGGCCCGGGGTTGTTTTCTTATTTGTGTTTACAGCAATTGCATGTGGCTTCGCTGCTTTTTGCTATGCCGAGTTTGCAAGTATGGTTCCCGTGAGTGGTTCTGCTTATACGTATTCGTATGTTGCATTTGGTGAACTATTCGCTTGGATAATCGGATGGGCTTTGATTATGGAATATGCTATCGGAAATATTGTAGTAGCTATTTCGTGGTCTGGTTATTTTGCTTCTTTACTCGATCATATTCATCTTCCTTTCTGGGGATTGCAAAATGGAATTCATCTTCCTGAATGGTCGGGTATCGATTACTTCTCTGCTCAACGTGCTTATGATGCAGCTATCGCCAATCCTGCTGATGCATCGTTGTTGCAAAGCGAAGGATATCTTGCGTGGATAGGCGCACCCGTTATAGCAGGCATTAAGTTTATTTTAGATATTCCTGCTTTAGTAATAAACGTTTTAATTACGTGGTTGGTGTATCGCGGAATTAAAGAAACGCGTAACGCATCAAATATTATGGTTGTGATTAAACTGGCAGTGGTTGCATTGGTAATCGGCTGTGGATTTTTCTACGTTAATACTGCAAACTGGTCGCCATTTATGCCCGAAGGAGTAGCTGGAATTCTTGCAGGTGTTTCTGCTGTTTTCTTTGCATATATCGGATTCGATGCTATTTCAACAACAGCCGAAGAATGTCACGATCCGCAACGCGATCTTCCTCGAGGAATGATGTACTCGATTATTATTTGTACTGTTTTGTATGTGCTTATTGCGTTAGTACTAACAGGTATGGTTAACTACAAAAATTTAGCTGTTGATGATCCACTCGCATTTGCTTTTAGTGAAGTAGGTTTGAATTGGATTAGCGGTGTAATTGCCATAAGTGCAGTTGTTGCAATGGCAAGTGTATTACTCGTATTTCAAATGGGTCAACCACGTATCTGGATGAGTATGAGTCGTGATGGGTTATTGCCAAAACGTTTCGCATCTATTCATCCCAAATTCGGTACTCCAGGATTCTCAACAATTATTACTGGTGTTCTGGTTGGTGTTCCTATTTTATTTATCGATTTGAATACAGTAGTTGATTTGTGTTCTATCGGAACGCTCTTCGCATTTATTCTTGTTTGCGGTGGAGTGTTGATGTTACAAAGCAATAAGGACTTACCTCGTAAATTTAAAGTGCCTTACATCAACGGAAAAATAATTGTCCCGGTTTTATTTGTTATTCTTACTGGATACCTTTTCAAATATCAATCAGGATGGTTCAATGATAATGTAAATCCGCTCGTAAATACTGATGCAATCCCGATGTTTATTTTCTTTGTTGTTTTCTTAGCGATGGCTATAGCTTCCATTCTAAAAAACCTTTCGTTAATACCCGTTTTAGGAATGTTGACTTGTCTTTATTTGATGGCGCAAATTCATATTAAAAACTGGATAGGCTTTACTGTATGGTTAATTATCGGACTCGTAATTTATTTTTCATATAGTTACCGTCATAGTAAATTAAATGCAAGTAACTTTACGAACTAAATTTTATAGTATATGTCAATCGCATTAATCACTGGAGCAACTTCAGGTTTTGGAAAAGCAACTGCAATTCGTTTTGCTGAACATGGTTACAATGTAATTATTACAGGTAGAAGACAAGATCGTTTAAACGAGCTTGAAGATTATATTAAAGAAAATTTTGAGGTCGATGTACTCACCCTATGTTTTGATGTTCGCAATCGCGAGGAAACAATCAATGAGCTGAATGCAATTCCGCACGAATGGAAAGATGTTACTGTGTTAGTGAATAATGCAGGACTAGCAGCAGGACTTTCAACTATTCAAGATGGTGATATTGATGATTGGGAAACAATGATTGATACCAATTTAAAAGGATTGTTGTATGTAACGCGTACCGTTTCTCCTTGGATGATTAAAAACAACAAAGGTCATATTATCAATATTGGTTCTATTGCTGGTAAAGATGTTTATCCGAAAGGCAATGTGTATTGTGCAACTAAATTCGCTGTCGATGCTTTAAGTCGAGCAATGCGTATTGATATGCTGCCACATGGTATTCGTGTTACAGCGATTCATCCAGGTGCGGCAGAAACAGAGTTTTCATTAGTGCGTTATCATGGTGATGCAGATAAAGCAAAGAGCGTATATGCAGGCTACGAGCCTCTAATTGCAGATGATATTGCCGACATCGCTTACTTTGCTGCTAGTCGACCAGCGCATGTTGTATTGAACGAAATTGTAGTAACACCAACTGCACAAGCTGCTCCAGCTTATTGGCATAAAAATCAATAAACTATTTCTTTATTGGTCCTGGCAAACGACTAATTAATTGAAGTGCTTGCTTAGGTTCCATTCCTAGCTTTGTTGCAAGGTCAATTGCATGATATAAAACTGTTCTTGCTTCGTCGTATTTTTCATTGCGATAGTACAAGCAGGCAAGTGTGTAATTGTTTTTGTAAGTGTCCATTAATGTTACTGCTGTCTTCGACCATCCTTCCGCTTTGCGTAGCAAATCTTTATCATAAGCTTTCTCAAATACGTTATAAGCAATATCATTCAATCGGCGATAATCATTCTTTGCATATTGATCAACAAACAGAACTGCATTTCTAAAGTAAGATTCCCATTCGCCTTTCATTTTCATTTTATTAAGATCAGCAAAGGCGATAATCTTTTCTGCTAAATCGATTTTGCTAGCACGTAATTTTTCTTGAATAGAAGTATATCCGTTGCTATCTAGCATTTGAACTTTATTCATCAAGGCATTGATATAAAGTCCCATAATTTTATTGTCGATGGAGTCTGCTGTATATTTAGCAGTATAGTCCGCACGATGATCTAATACGACTTTCATGCAAGGCTGTTCAATATCTCTGAATAGCTCATACATAATTTTCCAGCTATACGTAGCCGTTAGTTTTCCTTCGGGAATTAAAGTGAGGTAATTGTTTATTAGCGATTGATTGTCCATGCCCGCACGATCAATCATTTTAAAGTATTCGTAGGTTTGCTGTGGCGATAATTTTCCATCGCGGTATTTATAAATAAATGTTCGAAGTTGTTTTGTACTATCAATAGCGTCGTTCCCAATCTGTAGAAAGTCTTGCGCATCTTTTTTTCCAGTTACTCTATGAAGCATTTCTCCTTGTGCATTCATAAATAATAACACAGGAAAACTCTTTGCACGAATTGTTTTTTGATTTAGATTTTTCCCTTCTTTCTCTAAATCCATTTTTATACAGATGAAATTTTGATTGTAAAATTTGCCGACCGCCTCAGTAATTAAAACGCTATCTTTCATGTATTCGCAAAAGTGACACCAGGTAGCATAGCCAAATAAAAAAACTGGTTTTTTTTCGGCAGTACTTTTTTGTAATGCCTGTTCGTATGAAAGTTCTTGAAATTGCAATCCTTTGTTTTGCGCTGCTGCATTATGCAAGCATAAAATAAAAAATAAAAA
>CAMBYJ010000153.1 GCA_945872015.1 Chitinophaga pinensis
GAAAAAGCATCAAGGCGTACATTTTTTATCAGGCTTTACAGCTTTAGAGTTGTATATGGATTCTACTAAAAAGTCGGCTACTTCGAGACAGATTTCAAATGACGAGGCTTATTATGATGCATACAATGCAGCGACAGATTTCTACGATAGTACTAATTTCCCTATGCATTATAAATCCAAGTTAGTACCTGGTGTAGAGAAAATGCCATTTCCTGCTTTCTTCGGTTTTTTTGAAGAGTACGCAATCGATTTAGGAGGTACCGCAGGAAGTTTAGGTAGTAAGGGAAAGCCAACTATTTTACCAGTAGGCGATGGCGTAATTACTGCTCCCGTTATATGTTATGAATCGATTTATGGAGAATATGTTGGTGATTATGTTCGTCAGGGAGCAAATTTAATTTGCATCATGACTAACGATGGCTGGTGGGAAAATACACCAGGACATAAACAGCATTGTCAGTATGCGCGTTTACGAGCGATTGAAACCCGCAAGAATATTGTGCGTTCTGCTAATACAGGGATTTCTTGTTTTATTAATTCAAGAGGAGAATTGAACGATATAACAAAATGGTGGACAGATGATGTCATTCGTAAAGAAGTTTTCATTCATGATGGGCAGACGTTTTATACAAGTCATGGTGATTATTTAGGACGTATTTCATGTTTAATTGTTGGACTACTAACGATTATAACCATTTTGTCATATTTTCCAATCGGTATTTTTAAGGAGCAATAGGTTAAGGGATTTAGTCAATTTTGTTTGCTTTTACATGTGATTTACTTGTAAATTTGCGGGCAATCAATAAAATCAAACGGAAATGGCTTCATATGATGCAGTAGTAATTGGTGCTGGCCCAGGTGGTTACGTAGCAGCAATTCGTTTAGCGCAGTTAGGAAAGAAAACAGCTTTAATTGAAAAATATAATTCCCTTGGTGGAACCTGCTTAAATGTTGGATGTATTCCTTCAAAAGCATTGTTAGATTCATCAGAGCATTATTATCAGGCAGCGCATCAGTTTAAAGAGCATGGTATTGATGTGAAAGGATTATCAATCAACTTTGCACAGATGATACAACGTAAAGATGATGTAATCACACAAACGGTACAAGGTATCCGCTTTTTAATGAAGAAGAATAAAGTAGATGTGATTCATGGATTTGCATCGTTTGTAGATGCAAAAACGATTTCTGTAAAGAAAGAAGATGGAAGTATTGAGACAATCACATCAGCAAATACCATTATTGCAACAGGGTCTAAGCCCTCAAATTTAAAAGGGGTTACTATCGATAAGCAACGCATCATTACCTCTACAGAAGCGTTAAAACTAAAGGAGATTCCTAAGCATTTATTAATTATTGGTGGTGGTGTTATCGGATTAGAATTAGGAAGTGTCTATGCACGGCTAGGCGCAAAGGTTAGTGTGGTTGAATATGCTGATTCTATCATTCCTACAATGGATAAATCATTAGGAAAAGAATTGCAAAAGGTGTTAGCTAAGTCGGGAGTAGAATTTTATTTATCGCATGCAGTAAGCGGAGTTGAAGCAAAAGGCAAGAATGTGAAGTTGAAAGCTACAGCTAATAAAGATGGAAAAGAATTAGAGTTAACAGGCGACTATTGCTTAGTTTGTGTTGGTCGTTCGGCTTATACAGAAAATTTAGGATTAGAGAATGCAGGCATCAGCAAAGATGAGCGTGGAAGAATTATCGTTGATGAACATTTGCAAACCGCTACTAAAGGTATATATGCAATAGGTGATGTAGTAAAAGGAGCAATGTTAGCGCATAAAGCTGAAGAAGAAGGCACATTTGTAGCAGAACAAATTGCAGGGCAAAAGCCACATATCAATTACCTGTTAATTCCAGGTGTTGTTTACACATGGCCTGAAGTTGCTGCTGTCGGACATACCGAAGAAGAATTAAAAGCACAGGGTAAAGCTTATAAGTCGGGCGTGTTTCCATTTAAAGCAAGTGGAAGAGCTCGTGCGAGTATGGATTTAGACGGATTTATTAAAGTTTTAGCAGATAAAGAAACGGACGAGATTTTAGGAGTACATATGATTGGGCCTCGTTGTGCCGATTTAATTGCAGAAGCTGTTGTAGCGATGGAATACAGAGCATCGGCTGAGGATATAGCAAGAATGAGCCATGCGCATCCGACCTTTACGGAGGCATTTAAAGAAGCTTGTTTAGCCGCAACGGATAATCGGGCAATACACGTATAAAAAGCTAAGGTCTTATTGAAGAATAAGGCCTTTTTTTTATTCAATATTTTTTTATTTTTGATAAACAGAAAACACAGAAATAAACAACCCGTTACATTAACTATTATGAGAAAAAATTTACTAGTTGTTGCATTGGTATTATTATGCACCAATGCATTGTATGCACAAACACCAGCATGGGTTTGGGCGAAATCCGTAGGTGCTCGTTTGGACAATGACGCAAAATTAACTGCTGTAAGAGATGCGGCAGGTGATATTATCGTATCAGGTCAGTTTGATGCAAATGCACCATTTGGAGCGGCTAATTTGCCAGTTGCTGGCACCATCGATTTGTATGTTACCAAGTTCAGTCAAGCAGGAACACCTGTATGGGCAAAAGGATTCGGAGGATTATCAAACATTATGTTCCCAGGTGGAATTGTAATGGATGGCGCAGGAAATAGTTATTTAGCAGGTTCTTATTCTTTTGGAATGACAATTAACGGTCTTAATTATTATTCTGCAGGTGATAAAGATGGTTATATCATTAAACTGGATCCAAGCGGTAATGTAATTTGGGTAAAGTCGTTTGGCTCCGCTACACCACAAGCCTTTAACGGAATTGCAATTAGTGGAAATAACATTTATGTTGCAGGTTCTTATTCAGGAACTTTCAATGCAGGATCAGTTACATTGCCAGCAAGTAATGGTGGAAGCACAGATGCAATGGTAATTGCATTTGATACTGCAGGAACTGCTTTATGGGCTGCTACAGGTGGTGGTGCCGATGAAGATTATTTTTATGGTGTATCTGCTTCATCAACTAACGTATATGCATGTGGTGCAGTTCGTGGCGCATCAGCAACATTTGGCACAACAAACCTTACTGGGTCTGGCTCAGCAGATGATATTTTAGTTACAAGGCTTACGACTAATGGTGGTTTTGATTTAGCTAAGCGTTTTGGCAATGCCTCTACTGACCAAGGAACTTGCATTGGATATGATTCTTTTGGAAACATTTATGTCTCTGGTAGTTTTTTAGGAACAGTTAATTTTGGTGGTGCAACTATTACTTCAAATGGATCTAATACTTATAGCGATGGATTTCTAGTTAAATTAAATTCTGCTGGATGGGGTTTGTGGGCTTGTCGCCAAGGTGGTGCTTCAGATGATATTACAACATCGATGGAAGTAGCTTCAAACGGTTATGTTTATATCTGTGGTTACTACAATAATTCAACTGTTACATTAACAACTACAAGTGGTACCCCTGTGAACTTAACTAACTCAGGTGGTGCTGATGGATTCGCAGCAAAATATAATCCTTCAGGAAAAATTCTTTGGGCAGTTAAAGCGGCTAATGCAAGCGATGATCGTCCTAAAGCAATTGTTAGTGATAACAATGGTTATTGCTATGTGATGGGGAACTTTTTTAATACTATGACACTTGGCACTTTAACACCAGTTAACTCAATGCCACTAAGTCCTAGTACTTATATCGGTCGTTTGAATGGATTTACAACAGGATTTCAAGAAGTAAAAGCACCGATTGATTTCTTGCTTTATCCAAACCCAACTACTGGTCAGGTAAATATTGAATTGCCAGAAGGGAACTACATGAATGAAGTGGAGGTTTATTCAATCACAGGTCAGAGAGTTCATCATCTTGAAATGAGTATGCCATTAAAAAGCACAACAATCGATTTAACAGGATTAACAGCTGGGGTTTATCAAGTAAAAGTTTTAACTCCTGAAGGTTATACGAATCAGTCTATTCAGATTAAATAATAATTTGAATAACAACAAAAAAGCCCTGTAGTATTTACTGCAGGGCTTTTTTGTTACTTGTTGTTTCTGATTTTATACCTGCACAAGCCTTCTTCTAAAAACTTCGTGTATTCGTCAACGTTAGGTGTGTAACTTTTTGGCTCTGCAAGCATTTTTCCTTCATTATCTAATAATACATAATAAGGTTGTACATTTTTATTTAATACCGCAGCTTCTAAATCACTCCATTTATTTCCTGTAGTTCTGATTTTCTTACCACTATACTTACTCACGAATTGCTCGTTGGCAGGTAATTCTGTTTTGTCATCTACATAAAGTGAAATAATAACATAGTCATCTGAAAGGTGTTTTAACACTTTTGGTTGTGACCAAACATTATCTTCCATCTTACGGCAATTAACACAGCTCCATCCTGTAAAGTCAATCATAACAGGTTTGCCAACCGATTTCGCATAAGCCATTCCTGCTTCATAATCATGGTAGCAATTTAAGTTATGAGGACAAGATTCTCCGCCTTGCGCATGCTCAGTATCGCCACCACCCTGTTGCCATTCTTTATAAAATTCTGGAGGTGGGAATCCACTGATTAAACGTAATGGAGCTCCCCATAATCCTGGAATTAAATAAAAGGTGAAAGAAATCGCAAGGATGGCAAAGATGATTCTGTTCGTCCCGATATATGGTAAGTCGCTATCGTGTGAGAACTTTAATTTGCCTAATAAATACAACGACATTAATCCGAAGATGGTAATCCAGATTGCAATAAATAGTTCACGCTTTAAGAAGCCCCAGTGATAAGCCAGATCGACATTCGATAAAAACTTCAATGCTAAAGCCAATTCTAAAAATCCTAAAACGACTTTCACACTATTCAGCCATCCACCCGATTTAGGCAATGTGTTTAACCATCCTGGGAAGGCAGCAAATAATGCAAATGGAATTGCAAGGGCAAATGAAAATCCGGTCATGCCCATTATAGGACCTAAATAACTCGAACCCTTTGCAGCTTCAACTAATAAAGTTCCGATAATCGGACCTGTGCAAGAGAAAGAAACAAGGCTCAACGTAAAAGCCATAAAGAAGATTCCGATTAAACCACCTTTTTCAGAGGCAGAATCTGCTTTGTTTAGCCATGAGTTCGGTAAGGTAATTTCAAACGCTCCTAAGAAAGAAAGCGCAAAGATGAAAAAGATAACAAAGAATAATAGGTTGAAGAAAACACTACTTGCTAAATCGTTTAAAG
>CAMBYJ010000154.1 GCA_945872015.1 Chitinophaga pinensis
CGAGAAATATCACAGAGTTAATCAACGATGGTATTCAGTTAAACTCTCAGGCACCTCGTTACTATTATACCAAGCTCGCCGATTTAAAACTTTCATTGGTATCGAAAGCTACCAAAGATGCTCGCGAACGTGCTGAAAAAATTGCCGAAGAATCTGGGAGCAACATCGATAAATTGACCACTGCTCAGATGGGAATTATTCAGATTACTGGTCAGAATTCAGGAGAAGATTATTCCTGGGGCGGTGCTTACAATACCTCTTCCCGCGAGAAAACGGCCTCGATTACGATGAAACTGAATTATAAACTGGACTAAATAGCTCTGTTTTTAACAATATTGGAAAGTCGCTCAAATGGGCGACTTTTTTTATTTCTAGCGCCGGCCAATAAAGTTCCATTTTCAGAGCGAAAATCTTTTTGACCATCCACTAACATTTCCTATGTAGAATTGTTCTAAATAGGAATTTTTCATCGTATATTTGCCCTCAAATTGTTAATAACATGATTACCGTAACAGAAAAAGCCATCGAAAAAGCCCGCGATTTAATCAAGGAAGAGAATCGCCCAGCTGACTCATTTATCCGCGTAGGAGTAGAAGGCGGCGGATGCTCAGGTCTTTCTTATAAGCTTGAATTTGATAGTGTTATCAAAGAAGGTGATAAGATTTTCGAAGATAAAGGGATGAAAATCGTATGCGATAAGAAGAGCTTTTTATACCTCGTAGGTACTCAGCTCGACTTCTCCGACGGCCTAAACGGGAAAGGTTTTGAATTCCACAATCCAAACGCAACACGTACCTGCGGATGCGGCGAATCGTTCGCGGTTTAATCATTTTAAAAGATTTAATTAATGTCAGACGACTTAAAATTATTAGACGATGTTGCTAACTCCGAGTATAAATGGGGGTTTGTAAGTAATATCGAAAGTGATAATGCTCCGAAAGGACTTAACGAGGATATCGTTCGTTTCATCTCTGCAAAAAAGAATGAGCCAGAATGGTTGCTCGAATACCGATTGAAAGCATTCCGCCATTGGCAAACCATGACAGAGCCCGTATGGCCGAATGTCACTTATCCGAAAGTAGATTTTCAGGATATCATTTACTATTCAGCACCAAAACCAAAAGTGCAGCTAGATAGTCTTGATGACTTAGATCCGGAAATTAAAGCAACGTTTGATAAGCTTGGAATTTCACTCGAAGAGCAAAAGCGTTTAGCGAATGTGGCTGTTGATGCAGTTATCGATTCGGTTTCTGTTAAAACAACTTTTCGTGAAGCACTTTTAGAGAAAGGAATTATTTTCTCTTCTTTTTCAGAAGCAGTGCATGAGCATCCAGAATTAATAAAGAAATACTTAGGTAGTGTAGTTCCTTACACGGATAATTTTTATGCGGCATTAAATGCTGCAGTATTTAGTGATGGTTCGTTCTGTTATATTCCAAAAGGCGTTCGTTGTCCGATGGAATTAAGTACGTACTTCCGTATTAACTCGGCAGGTACTGGTCAGTTTGAGCGAACATTAATTATTGCCGATGAAGGTTCTTACGTGAGTTACCTCGAAGGTTGTACTGCTCCTATGCGCGACGAAAATCAGTTGCATGCAGCAGTAGTTGAAATCGTTTCTCATGCAGAAGCGCAAGTGAAATATTCAACCGTACAAAACTGGTATCCAGGCGATAAAAATGGGAAGGGTGGTATCTTCAACTTTGTTACTAAGCGTGGAATTTGCTTAGGAAATAAATCAAAAATTTCATGGACGCAAGTAGAAACGGGTTCTGCTGTTACATGGAAGTATCCTTCGGTAATTTTAAAAGGTGATAATTCTGTTGGAGAATTTTATTCAGTTGCGGTAACGAATAATATGCAACAAGCCGATACCGGAACGAAGATGATTCATATCGGAAAGAATACCAGCAGCACAATTATCTCGAAAGGAATTAGCGGAGGAAGAAGTCATAATAGTTACAGAGGTTTAGTAAAGATTAACAAGAGTGCAGATAACGCAAGAAACTTTTCGCAATGCGATTCATTATTACTCGGCGATCAATGCGGTGCACATACATTCCCTTATCTCGAAGTAAGTAATAAGTCGGCGATGGTGGAACATGAAGCAACAACATCTAAAGTGGGTGAAGATCAGATTTTTTATTGTAATCAACGAGGTATTTCTACTGAAGATGCTGTTGGATTAATTGTAAATGGTTATTGCAAAGAAGTATTTAATCAGTTGCCAATGGAGTTTGCTGTTGAAGCACAAAAATTATTAGCCATCTCATTAGAAGGTTCTGTAGGATAAAAATTAAAAACGAAATTCAAAAAAGAAATGTTAACGATAAAAGATTTAAAAGCTTCCGTTGAAGAAAAACAAATTTTAAACGGACTTAATTTCGAAGTGAAACCAGGTGAAGTACATGCAATCATGGGTCCTAATGGCTCAGGTAAAAGTACGCTTGCAAGTGTGCTTGCAGGAAGAGAAGAGTATGAGGTGACAGGAGGAGAAGTGATGTTTAATGGAGAAGATTTATTAGAGATGAGTCCTGAAGATCGTGCGCGTGCAGGAGTGTTTTTAGCATTTCAATATCCTGTTGAAATTCCTGGAGTAAGCAACGCGAACTTTTTGAAGACTGCTGTGAACGAAGTGCGTAAATCGAAAGGTTTAGAAGTATTAGACTCTAAGCAGTTCTTAAAAATAATGCAAGAAAAAATGAAGTTGGTGGAGATGGATAAAGCCATGACGCAGCGTTCAGTGAATGAAGGTTTCAGCGGAGGAGAGAAGAAGCGTAATGAGATTTTTCAGATGGCGATGTTAGAACCGTCGTTAGCAATTTTAGATGAAACAGATTCAGGTTTAGATATCGATGCACTTCGTATTGTTGCAAACGGTGTGAATGCATTGCGTGATGGTAAACGTTCATTCATTGTGATTACGCATTATCAGCGTTTATTGGATTATATCGTTCCTGATTTTGTTCATGTATTATACAAAGGAAGAATTGTTAAATCGGGAACAAAAGACTTAGCACTTGAATTAGAAGAAAAAGGTTACGACTGGATTAAGGAAGAAGTGGATGCAACTTTAAATGCATAATACGATGAGCACTTTGCAAGAAACAAAAAATACAATTCTAATTTCTGCGGTTTTCGAGAACTGGGTTAATGCATCACCGAGAGTAAATGCTTTTGCTGCTACTATTCAGGAAGCTGCACATTCGTTCCTTAAGCAAGGAATTCCTACTACTAAGCATGAAGAGTGGAAATATACTAATGTAACAAAATTAGCTACAACAGATTTTCAGATTTCGGCAAATAACAACACACTGAAAAAGGTGGATGTTAAAGAAATGAAAGTTACTGCTGATGCTGTAATTGTAGTTTTGGAAAATGGAGTTGTCAATAAGGAAGCTTCTAACCTGGAGGCATTACCGAAAGGAATTCATATTGGAAGTATTCACGATATGCTAGATAATGCAGTCGTGAAAAAACATTTCCTTCAACATGCGGATTATAAAACTGAACCTTTTGTTGCGTTAAATACAGCTACATTTTCAGATGCAGTATGTATTATTGCGGATGCGAATGTTGAAATGGAAACACCCATTCAGTTGATGATGGTGAATACTTGTTTCGAATATTGTGATTATGTACCTGTTCGTATTTTAGTGGTTGCTGATAAAAATGCATCTATTCATGTTGTAGAAACTTTCGAGTCGTTTAGTCATACCAATTCAATTTTTGTAAATGCAGTGAGTGAAGTAGTTGTTGCTGAAAATGCAAAAGTGAATTATGTGAAGCTTCAAGACGATCCATTAAATACAACGCATATCAATTATCATCGTGTAGCAATGGCTCGCGATAGTTATCAGCATTTAACAACATTGAGTTTAGGTGGCGGACTTGTCCGTAATAATTTAAATATTCGTTTAGGTGATGTGAATTGTACTGCTTACCTCAACGGATTAACAGTTGCGCGTCATAAGCAATTAGTTGATCATCACACGGCTGTAGATCATGCAATGCCGCATTGTTATAGTAATGAGTTATACAAAAACTTAATCGACGATCAAGCACAAGGTGTTTTTAACGGAAAAATATTTGTCCGCAAGGATGCACAAAAAACAAATGCATTTCAGTCAAACAAAAATTTATTGTTAAGTGATGATGCAATCATGAATGCTAAACCACAGTTGGAAATTTTTGCTGATGATGTGAAGTGTTCTCACGGTGCTACTATTGGTCAGTTAGATGATGAGTCGTTGTTTTATTTACGTGCAAGAGGAATCGGTGAAGATGCAGCACGCGCATTATTAAATCATGCGTTTGCAGCGGAGGTTATGGAAGGCATTGCGCACGAAGGAGTGAAAGAAAAAATGCTTGACATTTTAAATGATAAATTAAAATAATTCACCATGGAATTAACTTCTGTAAAAAGCACTTTTGATGTTACAGCTATCCGTCAGGATTTTCCTGTACTTTCGGAAATGCCTTACGGAAAACCATTGGTGTATTTTGATAATGCTGCTACATCTCAAAAGCCGCAAGTAGTGATTGATGCATTGGTGAATTATTATTCACATTACAATGCAAATGTGCACCGCGGTGTTCATTTTCTTTCTCAAAAAGCAAGTGATGCATTTGATGGCGTACGAGAAAAAGTAAGAAGCTTTATTAATGCTTCTACTGAACGCGAAATTATTTTTGTGAGAGGAACTACCGAAGGTGTAAATCTGGTAGCTGCTACTTACGGAAGAAAAAATATTCAGCAAGGGGATACGATTTTAGTGAGTGCAATGGAACATCATTCCAATATTGTTCCGTGGCAAATGTTATGTGAAGAGAAAGGTGCTCGCCTGAATGTAATTCCCATGAATGAAAATGGTGAACTGGTTTTAGATTCACTAGAAGACTTACTGAACGACAACTGCAAATTTGTTGCAGTATCGCATACGGCTAATTCTTTGGGAACGATTAATCCGATTAAAGAAATTATTGCAAAAGCACATAGTAAAAATATTCCTGTGTTAGTTGATGGCGCACAAGCAGTAGCACATGATGAGGTAGATGTACAGGATTTAGATTGTGACTTTTTTGTTTTCAGTGCACATAAAATGTTAGGTCCTACAGGTATAGGTGCTGTTTACGGTAAGTTATCACTGTTAGAAGAGATGCCACCATACCACGGTGGAGGAGAGATGATCAAGTCGGTATCGTTTAAAGG
>CAMBYJ010000155.1 GCA_945872015.1 Chitinophaga pinensis
CGTGTTTCACATGTTCGTACAATGAACCATACGTTCCTAAATCACTCCATCCAAACTCTGCACTCATCACATGTACGTTACTCGCTTTTTCCATCACGGCAAAATCGATAGAAATATTAGTACACTGATGAAATGCCTGATGAATAAATTCGTTTTCGTTTTCTGTATCGTAGATATTTTCTTCTGCATCAAAAATGGCATACATATCTGGCAGATGCATTTCAAATGCTCTTAATATCGATTGAACATTCCATAGGAAGATACCTGCATTCCATAAAAACTCACCTGACTGCAAAAAGAATTTTGCCATTTCAAGATTTGGTTTTTCTGTGAATGTTTTCACTTTAGAAATTTTATTTTCAGCTGTAGATTTATCATCAATAAACTGAATATATCCATAACCAGTATCAGGTCGACTAGGCTGAATACCTAAGGTCAACAATACATCTTTATCACTCGTAAAATCTAATCCTTGTTGAATAGCTCGAATAAATGCTTCTTCTTTTAAAATAACATGATCGCTTGGTGCAACAACAATATTTGCTTCAGGATTTCGAAGGGCAATTTTCTTAGCAGCATATAAAATACAAGGAGCGGTATTTTTTCTGAAAGGCTCTGCTAAAATCTGATCTGCATTAATATCTGGCAATTGTGATTGAACCAAAGCAGAATAATCTGCATTCGTAACGATGATGATATTTTCCTTCGGACAAACGCTTAAAAAACGCTCATACGTTTGTTGAAGAAGCGATTTACCTGTTCCAAGGATATCAAGAAATTGTTTAGGATGTGCATTGCGACTCATAGGCCAGAATCTACTGCCTACACCACCTGCCATAATAACGCAATAATTATTTTTCATAGTAAAATTTCAACTCGCGTATTACGCTTATATTTAAAATAAGTTACTTGTTACTTCAACGATGAAAGTGCATTCTTTAACGCAGTCATCATCACTGGAATATTTTCTGTTTTACATGTTCCAACAGATAAGCGGTACCATGTTGATTCTTTTGAAGCACCAAATGCTGAGAAAGGCACAACGGCCATCTTCGCTTCATTCAAAATAAATTCGGTTATATCTTCTGTTGTTGCAAGCACTTTCCCTGAAGCGGTTGTTTTTCCTTTGATATCAAACTGAACGGTTAAGTAGATGGCTGCCATTGGTGCAATACAATTTACTCCGAGTGCATTCATCGATTGAAATACGTTGTAAAACGCTTCAAGTCGTTCAAACACTTCCTTCTTGAAATTATTGATGTACTTATCGAACTCCTGATGGTTAGCCATAAAACGCGCAGATGCTATTTGCTCTGCCTTAGGAGACCATGCACCAATATGCGAGAGAATCGATTTCATTTTATCGATGATAGCTGCAGGACCAAAAGCCCAGCCCACACGAATACCTGTAGCAGCAATTGATTTTGATAGGCCATCAACAAAAATGGTATATGGTCTTAATTCAGGATATAATGATACAGGATCATAATGCTGATTATCGCCGAATGTCAATGCAGAATAGATCTGATCGTACATGATGTACAATGGTTTTTCATCGGCGTTGCGTGAATTATTTTCTTCGATTACCAATTCGCAGATAGCACGCAACTGAGCTTCCGACATTACAGTACCAGTAGGATTCTGCGGAGAACATAATGCTAACAAGCGAGCATCTTTTAAATGAGGTCTAAGATTATCAGCAGTAGGCATGAAATTATTTTCAGGAAACACTTCTACTGCTACACCTTTAGCCTGCATCAAATGACAATAATGATTATTATTCCAGCTTGGTACAGGATATACTACTTTATCACCTGGATCGATGATAGTAGAATAAATTCCGTAGATAACAGGACGAGCTCCACCGGCAATTAAAACTTCATCTGCAGAATAATCTAAGTTTTGAAAACGTTTGATGAAAGAGGCAACCTCTTTACGAAGGTCGAGCATTCCATTAGCCACAGGATAATTGGTATGCCCTTCCATATAGGCTTTAATAATTTCATCGCGCAACAAAGCAGGAATTGGAAAAACGGAAGGATCAAAATCTCCAATAGTTAGGTTAGCAATTGGCTCCCCTTTTTTAATTAACTCATTTACTTCATTAGCAAGCTTTATAATTTCAGAGCCAATTAAATGCTCTGCCATATTGGACACTTTCAACTTTTGCTGCTGTTTTATTTCTACTGACATAAACAAATTAGATTGACTACAAACCTACATAAATTTAAAATGAGGTGGTTGGAAATTATAAAATATTGTATTTCCGTTATAATGTCATTTTTAATCAATGATTCAGTTTTGTTTTGACTTTAAAATTACCAACATGTTAAATAAAAATGGGTGCTAATTAGAAGCAAAATTGTTTTATTAATTATCTTAGCCGTATGATTTTATTCAGGTTTATTTTATTCTTTTTATCGTTATTTTCATTTACCAATTTATTAGCCACTTCAATTGATGATGGAAAATCAGGCAATAGCTCTGATTTGATTTATTTACAAGGAATTTATGAAAGAGGTGTAAATTACGGTGAACAAGGGAATATTATAAAGTCTTTTACCACTTTAGATAGTTTGCGTACCGCTAAATTGACAGCAGAAAGCGGTAAAATTAAAAGCCAAGGTATGCTCTATTTAGCATTAGCTTCTTCCAAGCAGGGGAATCATAAATATGCTACAGTGTACGCCGATTTAGCTTTATTTTTTGGAAAAGATTCTTTGAGTGCAAATGAAATTATTGTCATTTACGACTTAATGATATCCAGCTATGACAAACTCAAGAATAAATCCAAAGTATTAGAATTTTCCACTTTAAAAAAAGTAATTGAAGACAGTCTGAATGCAGCAAAAATTCAATTTGAAGTTGATTCTTTAAAACAACTTGTTGAAGAGCAAAAGACAAAGTTTATAAACGATTCAATTCAAAAAAGCAAGCAGCAGCAATTGAGTCAAAAAAATCAAGATGCAGCTAATGAGAACAACTTCATTCTTTATATATCTATTTTTATTGTATCGCTAATTTCAATATTGGTATTAGTTTTTTCCTTCAGAAGGAATAATAAAAATGTTCAAAAGGATATAATAACAACTAATGAAATTTTAAAGCCTCAAAATAATTCTGTTAAACAATCTAATTCATTAGTTGAAAAACTAGCTAGGGTAGAATTAGTATTTATTCGTGCGGAAGTATTAGGAGAATATGGGAATAAGAAGGCTGTTGTTAAGATTATTAATGATTACAATACGCAATTGCCTTTGATAATAAAAAATTTAGATGAAGCAATTACTACTAACGATAACGAACCGATTATTAATGCGCTTTCCTATTTAAAACCTTATTTAACAGCTTTCGGTATGTCGGCAACGTTAGCCATGCTTAACGAAGTAGAATCAGAAGCTCCGACAGAAAAAACAACCAAACTATTATCACGCGTTTTTCAAATCAGAAATCACATTCGCCGTGCGCATGATGAGTCGAAAGCGTTGATTGATTTGTTAGGATAGGTTGCTTCGGCTACGCTTTAATAGTTTGCTTCGATCCCGAAGCCTCGGGACGCTCAGCAAACTGATTTATCGGCTATGCTCAGCAAACTGATTATCTGAATTGATTATTAAAAGAATTTCTACTAGGGTACTGAGCGTCCCGAGGCTTCGGGACCGAAGTAACCGTGATGACTAATTCAACGCAGTTAAAATTTTACTTTCAACGGCTTCGCTGTTCCAGATGTGTTCGATGTTATCCATAGCCATTACCGATTGCATAATTGCTTCTTGTTTATTACCAATTCGCAAAGCTTCGCTGTAACGAATATGTGGACTATAGGTCACCATGGAATAAAGTGGGATCCATTTATCTGGATGCTTTTCATTAAACCACGCTTCAATTTTTTTCTGTAATAAGAATGCAGGATTACCCACTCTATCTCTCATCTCAATAAAATTAGCTAGTGCTAATTCTGCAATTGCATCTGCGTCGGGCTTTCGTAAGTTTTGAAACTCTTCAAAAATCACATCCCAATTATCTCCATGCTTATCCATTAATTCATTTAACACAACACAATCTTCAAATCCACAGTTCATTCCTTGACCATAGAACGGCACAATTGCATGAGCAGAGTCACCCAACATAAGAACTTTATCCTGATATCTCCAAGGGAAACAACGAACAGTTACTAATGATGAAGATGGATTATTAAAGAAATCGTGTTTAAGTGTTGGAACTAACGGAATCAAATCAGCAAAATTATCTTCGAAGAACTTCATCATTTTTTCTTCGGTGTCAATTGCTTGAAAAGACTCCTCGCCATTCATTGGATAAAACAAGGTACATGTAAAACTCTTATCCATATTAGGCAATGCAATTATCATGAAAGAGCTTCTTGGCCATATATGTAATGCAGTTGGATCCATAGCATACTCTCCATCGGCAGTTGGAGGAACTGTTAACTCTTTGTATCCATGTTCTAAATATGTTTGAGAATAATTAAACATATCAGTGCTTAATTGAAATTGCAACCTTCCTGCAGAATACGCACCATCCGTAGAAAAAATACGATCTGGATGCACTTCTACAACTTCATTTGTTTCTATGTTTTCAAACTTTGCCCAACACGATTTTAAATTTACATCTAAGCAACGATGATTATAAATAATTTTCACACCATGCTCTTCGGCTAAATCCATCAACACACAATTTAATCCACCACGCGATACAGAATTAATCACCTGCCCTTCTTTACCATAAGCCTGATATGTCAACTCCCCTTTAACGCTATGCATCATGCGGCCTGCCATTGGAATAGCCACTTTTTTAATCTCATCAACGATTCCTACTCCTGCTAATCCTCTCCATCCTCTATCGCTTAAAGCAAGATTTATAGAGCGACCAGCGCTGATTCTATTCTTTCGTAAATCGGGACGACGTTCATAAACAGTAACATTATATCCTTTTTTAGCTAAGTAAATACTCAACAACGACCCAACAAGACCTGAACCGATAACAGTAAAATTTTTCATGATAGAAATATGATTTTAAGCGCCAAATTAAGCAAAACGAGTGTAATTATTTATTTAAATTTGCAGTATATGACAAAGAATAAATCGAGAAAAACACATTTGCTTTTTTCAGTAGGATTCCTCTAATAAAATCAGGCTCTGCGCATTTATAAATCACTATTTGAAATTAAAATTAACAGGTCAA